>DASRJB010000458.1:0-5522 GCA_035649715.1 Pirellulaceae bacterium | reverse complement strand
GATCGTGTTCAGACCCTGCTCGAAGACTTTCGCCAGACGCGCCCGCTCTTCTGGATCGTCAAGCTGGCTCTCAAGCGGATCGACATTCGTCGGCAGCCGCCGCTCGCGCCACAGGTAATACCAGGCGTCTTCGTGGCCGGGGATCGCGAACTTGGGATCGACGCCGAGCTTCTGGGCGAGCGTCGTTGCGAATTGCTGCGCCTGCTCGGGACCGGCGCGATAGTCGCTGCCGTCCTCGGCGATCAGCTGCGGATTCTGCCAGATCGGCACGCCGTCCTTCCGCCAGTAGCAGCCCAGGGCCCACCGCGGCAGCGATTCGCCCGGATACCACTTGCCCTGGCCGAAATGCAGCAGCCCGCCCGGCGCGAAGCGGCCCGCCAGGCGGCGGAAGAGCACGCCGGCCCGCTCGCGCTTGTGCTCGCCCAAGGCGGCCGTATTCCATTCCTCGCCGTCCTTGTTGTCGATGCTCACGAACGTCGGCTCGCCCCCCATCGTCAGCCGCACGTCGCCGGCCCGGAGCATTTCGTCGATCTCGCGGCCCAGCGAATCGATCCGCCGCCACTGCTGGTCGGTGTAAGGCTTCGTGACCCGCGGGTCTTCGTAAATCCGCGTCACCGACATGTCGTGGCGGAAGTCTTCGCGGACCTTGTCGTCGTCGAACCAACTGTACGAGCCAGTGATTGGGGCGGCCGTGACCGGATCGGCGGCGCAGGCTAGCGGAATGTGCCCCTCGCCGGCCAAGAGCCCGCTCGTCGGATCGAGGCCGATCCAGCCCGCCCCGGGAATGTAGACCTCGGCCCAGGCGTGCAGGTCGGTGAAGTCCTTCTCCGGACCCGACGGCCCGTCGAGCGACTTTTCGTCGGCTGTGAGCTGAATCAGATAACCCGAGGCAAACCGCGCCGCCAGGCCATGGTGCCGCAATAGCTGCACCAAGAGCCAGGCGCTGTCGCGGCACGAGCCGCTGCCCAGCTCGAGCGTCTGGCCGCACGACTGTATGCCCGGTTCCAGGCGAATCACGTAGCGGATCAGCTGGCTGAGCTTGCGGTTCAGGCCGACCAGGAAGTCGATCGTCCTTTCGCCCGGCTGCCGCGTTGCGCGGACCAGCTCGTCGAACTGCGGCCCGCAGTCCTGCTTCTCCAGGAACGGAATCAGCTCGCGACTGGCCACCGCGTCGTAAGCGAACGGGCACTTCTCGGCGGACGACTCGATGAAGAAGTCGAACGGGTTGATCGAGATCATCTCGGCCACCAGATTGACGGTGAACGAGATGCCGCGGGCCGGCTGCTGGAAGACCAGCCGGGCCAGGTAGTTGCTGTAGGGATCCTGCTGCCAGTTCAGGAAGTGCGGCTTCGGCTCGACTTTCAGCGAGTAGCTCAGGATCGGCGTGCGGCAGTGCGGCGCCGGCCGCAGGCGGACGACGTGCGGCTGAATCGTCACCGGCCGGTCGTAGCGATATTCCGTAACGTGATGCAGGGCAACGCGGATGGCCATAGAAGCTGGGCAGAAGGCCGCGATTCGAGCGGGATCAGGCTGAATATCGACCGGCGGCGGAAGGCGACCGCCGGGAATCGCAGCCGCACCGATTGTACGGAGCAACTGCCATTCCGTGGGGCGCAAGGCCGCGAAAAGCGGGAAAAGCGGCCGCTTGGCGCGGGTGGCTGCCCGATCGTTAGGCAGTTCTTCGCCCGCAGGGCAGGCGGATCAGCCCGCAAGACCCGCATTCATCGACCTTGACTCCCTGCGGCAATCGAAATATTAGTTGAATTGGATGGTTTCAGTCGCATAGGCGACTGCCGGCTGACGTGTTGGCGCTTTACGAAGCCGGACAATAGTCCCTGATCGCCGCTCGTCGCCTCCGTCGCAAATGCGCGAAAAGTCGCAGACGGAGAGGCTGTTTCCATGAGCAGTTTTGGCCGCGGCGGAGTGCTGTCCCGCTTCTTTTCGGGGCTCTGCGAGTATGTCTTTGAAGGGCAGCTCGGCGTGGCCGATCCGCCGCTCATCGATTACGTCAGCGACCTGATGCTTCGCTTTGCCAGGCTGGACACCGCGCAGCGGGTGCGGAACCGCTCCGGCCGGCCCGTGGTCGAAGTGGCCGACATGCTCAGCGAGGCCGAGAACCGCATCGGCCTGGCCCGCCGCGACGTCCACCGGCACATCGGCGACGTGACGCTGTTCTGGACGGGGGTCTATCCCGAATCGCTGCAGAAGCTGCGGTCGGTGGAGAAGAAGGACTACTTCGTCGATTACTGCTCGCAGGGCAAGCGGGCCTACTACATCGCCAGCACGATCCAGACCGACCGCGAGGAAGACACGCCCAACGAAATCCTGCACCGCCTCAGCGAGCAATTCGAGCTCTGCGCCTACGGCCTGGGCGAAGTCCGCCGCGAATGGGAACGGCGGGATGACGACCGGACGCTGATGGTCGATTGATCGCGATCAGGTACTGAGCACGACGAGCAGGATGCGACTGGCGAGCATCACGGCCGTGAAGATCACGGCGGCGACCGGGGCGATTTGCCACAGGCCCGAGGTGTCGCCGGCGGCACAGCGATAGCGCACGGCCCAGGGCAGGTCCATGAAGCACAGGTTGATCAGGTACATGCCCAGCGAAATGGCAGCGACCCAGAAGGCCACGCCGCCGTAGCCGGCTGCCGTGGCTGCGACCCAGAGCGCGAAGGCCGTCGCGAGTTCGACAACCATTCCGCCGGCCACCCAGCAAAAAGCGGCAGTGCGCGAAGGCAGATGCTGTTTGGTGACCTCGATATAGCGCTCGATTTCCCGGACCGGCGAGAGCCACCGCTCGCCGTCGCGAATCGCCACATGTTGCGGGAAGGAGAAGAGCACCAGCCGCATATCGCGCGGCGGGATACCAGCCAGCCAGCCGGCGAGGTAATGTCCCGATTCATGAACCACAATCAGCCCAAACACCAAGCCCGCGTAGAGTAGCAGAAACAGAAGGAAGCTCATTGGTCATCGCCAAGCGCCAGTGACGGTCATGGTTGCTTGACCTTTGACGCAGACTCCTTCTTGAGCAGTCCCGCCGCCAGGATGGCGAACGTTTGCGGGGTGATGGTCTTGAGAGTGATGTCCATGTGCATCACGACTTTCCCGTCCGGTAGGGAGACCGTCTTGCGAGCCACGAGCACGCCCGGATCGGCCATGTAGTTTTCGTCTTCAATTCGGGCGCCGTTGGTTGATGAGTACGTGGCCTTGAAATACGTCCAGTGCCACGCCGGGCCGAACAGTTTTCCGGAGCCGCTGATCGTGTTCTCCGCATCGGTGATCGTGAAACTGTCGCCCTTCACCTTCATGGTCATGGGATATTCATTGGCAGTCCCGTCAGGCTTGACCACAACCGCGCGCTCGATGATCTGGCTATTATCCTGGTCGTGAATCTTCTCCAACAGAAAAGCCTGCGAGCCCATCGGCTGTCCAGTCGCGGAACTGAGCTTCGCCTCGCCCACGTAGTACAGCTTTTCAACCTCCGCCGCTGCCGACGGCGCGGCGATCAGGCAGACGACGGCTAGCGAGCAAGATCTCATGGTGTTCCTTTCAACGCAGTGATAATGCGATTGTCAAGTTGGCTCGGAAGAGGCGGATGCGGCACGAACTAGCGACCAGTAGAATACCCGCCTGAGGCAACGCTGACCATGAAGACACTTTTCCCGGTACTCTGCCTTGTGATTTGCACCGCCGTCCAGGCGGCGGACCGGCCGCCGAATTTTGTCATCATCTACTGCGACGACCTGGGCTACGCCGACATCGGACCGTTCGGGGCGAAGGGTTATGCGACGCCGAACCTGGACCGGATGGCGGCGGAGGGGATGAAGCTCACCGATTTTCAAACGGCCGCGGCCGTGTGCAGCGCGTCGCGGGCCGCGCTGATGACCGGCTGCTATCCGCAGCGCGTCGGCATTCTGGGGGCGCTGGGGCCGAAGTCGCAAAACGGGATCAACGACAGCGAAGTCCTGCTGCCGGAGATTCTGAAGGCCCGCGGCTATGCGACCGCGATTTTCGGCAAGTGGCACCTGGGGCACCATCCGCAGTTCCTGCCGACGCGGCACGGCTTCGACCGCTATTTCGGCCTGCCCTACAGCAACGACATGTGGCCCAACCATCCGACCAACGGCCAGGACTATCCGCCGCTGCCGCTGATCGAAGGCGAGAAGACGACCCTGACCAACCCCGACCAGACGCAGCTGACGACCTGGTACACCGAGCGGGCCGTGCAGTTCATCGCCGACAGCAAGGACCGGCCGTTCTTTCTGTATCTGCCGCACAACATGCCGCACGTGCCGCTGTTCGTTTCCAGCAAGTTCAAGGGGAAGACCGAGCGGGGCCTGTTCGGCGACGTGATTGCCGAGATCGATTGGAGCGTCGGGCAGATTCTGGCGGCCCTCAAGCAGCACGGCCTCGATGACAACACGCTGGTGCTCTTCTCGTCGGACAACGGGCCGTGGCTCTCGTACGGCAACCACGCGGGCTCGGCCGGTCCGCACCGCGAAGGCAAGGGCACCGTCTGGGACGGCGGCCACTGCGAGCCGACGCTGGCCCGCTGGCCGGGCAAGATTCCACCGGGCAGCGTCTGCACCGAGCTCGCCGGCACGATCGACGTGCTGCCGACGCTGGCAAAGCTGGCCGGGGCGGAGCCGCCAAAGGACCGCCTCATCGACGGCCGCGACATCTGGCCGTTGCTCAACGGGCAGCCGGGGGCGAAGTCGCCGCACGAAGCCTACTATTACTACTGGAATCTGGGCCTGGAGGCGGTCCGCAGCGGCGAGTGGAAGCTGCACCTGCCGCACGAGTACCGCACGCTCGCGGGCGAGCCTGGCAAGGATGGCAAGCCCGGCCCCTACAAGCAGGTCAAGACCGAGCAGGCCCTCTACAACGTCGTGGCCGACATCGGCGAATCGAAGAACGTCGCCGCCGAGCACCCGGACGTCGTTGCTCGGCTGCTCAAGATCGCCGACACCGCCCGCGCCGACCTGGGCGACTCGCTCACCGGCCAGAAGGGCGCCAACCGCCGGCCGGGGGGAATGGTGGCGAAGTGATGCTCCTGGAGGCCAGGATTAAGAGTAAGAGCATGATCCTGCTGCCCGCGTCATGCTCGTCATCTTTCTCTTGCTCCTAATCCTATTCTTAATCCTAATCGTAATCCTTCTCTTCGCCTGTCAGACTCTCCCAATGGGAGAGGGGGGACCGGACTACTTCGCGTCCGGCACTTCCGCGACCGTCACCGTCTTCATCACGTCTCCCTGCTTGATGGCGTTGACGACGTTTTGGCCTTCGATCACCTGGCCGAAGACGGAATGCTTGCCGTCGAGGTGGGGCGTGGCGACGTGCGTGATGAAGAACTGCGAGCCGTTGGTGTTCGGGCCGGCGTTCGCCATCGAGAGAATTCCCGGGCCGCTGTGGGTCAGGTCCGGGTGAAATTCGTCGGCGAATTTGTAGCCTGGGCCGCCCGTGCCGGTTCCCTGCGGGCAGCCGGTCTGGACCATGAAGTCGGGAATGACGCGGTGGAA
>DASRJB010000457.1:0-2015 GCA_035649715.1 Pirellulaceae bacterium | reverse complement strand
CAGTTGATGACAAGCAGCGGCGGGCAGAGCCCGTGGTCTCAAAATGCCGCCGCCGAGCAGTGGTTGATTCATCCGACGCAGCAAGCTCCGAAGAAGATCTGCTCCGTGGTGAGTGCCGCCGCCAAACCCAAGCTCGACGGCCGCCTCGATGACCCAGTGTGGCAATCGGGCAAGCCGGTGGCGCTCCACGCCGCTCGCGGAGACGATTCGGCGACCGGCGCCGCCGTCGTGCTCGCCTTTGACGACGAGTTCCTCTACGTCGCCGCCAGCTGCCGCCGGGCGGCCGGAGTTGACTATGGTCCCCACGACAGCGCCCGACCGGCGGCCCGCCCCAGCGACAGCGACATGTCGCCGCGGGACCACGTCACGCTCTTCATCGATATCGATCGCGACTACGGCAGCTTCTGGCAACTCGCCTTCGACGACCGGGGCTGGCCGGCGGAGAGCTGCTTTGGCGACCGCCACTGGAACCCGCAGTGGTATCTTGCCGCCGGCGGCGACGAGCAGTTCTGGACCGTCGAAGCCGCCATTCCCCTGGCGGAGCTGACGCCCAAGAGGCCGCAAGTCCGCGACGTCTGGGCCGTCGGCATCCAGCGGACGATTCCCCGCGTGGGCCGGCAGTCGTTCACCGGACCCGCTGGCATTGAGTCGCGACCAGAAACTTCTGGCCTGCTGGTGTTCGAGTAAGTCCACATTAGCTGTCCCGTTTTCCGGCCCGCGAAACCGGGCGACTTATCCCCAAGTCGAGACGGCAACGCCACTTAGGCGCATTTGCCAGGCCATCACTTCAGATTAGCGTTATAAGACTTAGAAGGGGCCGGCGCGAATTATCCTTACCCTGGCCAGTGGTCTAGGTCGAGGATCCAGATTTCAGCCACGGCCGACTCGCCACGGTTAATACACGGCACGGCACGTCGATGGAAAACCGCCAGTCGTAGCCATTGCCAAAACGGCAGCCCACCGCGCAAAAATGCACCATACTGCAAATAGCATACCAATGTTCACAACTCGGTAGCTTCGCCCTCGTTGGGCAAATAGGCCCGGCTACAATTTCCCATCATGCGGCAAAAGCCGGACGAGATCGAGCACGCGCTGGAAGTGTTTGTGCGCGGTTTTTGTGCGGGGAAGAGCGCGACGCACCCGTACGAGCATTCGCGCGAGGGGAGGATGTGGTGGCTGCGGGACGCGCCGCGAAAGAACCCGAAGAACTATCGCAAGGAAGAGTGGATCGCCTATCGCGTGCCGCCCCGCGAGGCAGACGCCGTGGCCCGCAGCAAGACACGGGGGCGATTCTTCGTCTGTGCCCTGCGGAGCATGGACGAGCCAGAAGACGGGCTGCGGGCCGGTTATAAGGAATTGGGATATCGCTTGCTCGCCACGGAGCCGCTGTTCGTCCATCGGCTGACGCGAATTCCGCGCTTGGAGCATGAAGTGGCGATTGAGCGGGTGCGGACCGTGGAGCTGGCGGAGCGATTAGGAAAGGCCACGCGGTCGCGGCCGATCCCGGCTGGGCAGCTCACCGAGGATGCGCCGTTCCGGCAATACGTGGCCCTGGAGGAGGACAACCTGGTTGGCTGGGTGCGGAGCGTCAACGCGGGTGACTCGACCTGGTGCGCGAACATGTACGTCCGTCCCGCGCACCGCCGCCGCGGGATCGGCCGCGCACTGCTCCTGCGGATGCTGCGCGACGACCGGCGGCGAGGCGCCGCGCAATCGGTCCTGCTCTCGAGCCACACCGGGGCCCTCGTCTATCCGCGAGTGGGATATGAGCAGCTGGGAATGCTGCTGATCTTCGCGCCGAAGAGACTGACCAATTAGGCGCACCAATCGGGTTGCGGCTGATCGAAGATTTTCGGCGGGCGGCCGGCCTGCAGTTTGGCGACGGCGGCTTCGGCGGCGGCGACTTCCTGAGCGGAGCCGTGGATTTCGAGCGTGACGTCGAAGGTTTGTTTCTGGCCGGGGGCGAGCTTCACGACGCGGTTCTTGGTGGTCTCGAACGAGCGGGGATTGGGAAA
>DASRJB010000456.1:0-6125 GCA_035649715.1 Pirellulaceae bacterium | reverse complement strand
CGGGCCGAGCAATTGCAGCCGGTCAAGCGGCACGTCGCGCTCAAGATCATCAAGCCCGGGATGGACAGCCGGCAAGTCATCGCCCGCTTCGAAGCCGAGCGACAGGCGCTGGCACTGATGGACCATCCGAACATCGCGCGGGTACTGGATGGGGGAACGGTAGGGGACGCCGGCCGCCCCTACTTCGTCATGCAGCTCGTCCAGGGCCTGCCGGTCACGCAATTCTGCCTCGAGCGCGGGCTGAGTGTGCCCGAGCGCCTGGAGCTGTTCGCCGCGATCTGCCACGCGGTGCAGCACGCGCACCAGAAGGGAGTCATCCACCGCGATCTCAAGCCGTCGAACGTGCTGGTGGTGCTGGAATCGGGCCGGCCGGCGCCGAAGGTGATCGACTTCGGCATCGCCAAGGCGATCGACCAGAAGCTGACCGACCAGACGCTGCACACGCACCACGGCGTGCTGGTCGGCACGCTGGAGTACATGAGCCCCGAGCAAGCGGACCTGAGCCCGGCGGGCATCGATACGCGCAGCGACATCTACGCGCTCGGCGTGTTGCTCTATGAGCTGCTTACCGGCACGACGCCCCTCGACAAGGAGCGGCTGAAAAGCGCCGACTTCGACGAAGTCCGCCGCATCATCCGCGAGGAAGAGCCGGAGACGGTCAGCAAGCGGCTGGCGCGAACGCGTAGGGTGGGCTCTGCCCACCAATCCTCGTCGGCAGTTGTGTCCAAATCGCATCCTGGTGGGCACAGCCCACCCTACAGGCTCTCCGAGCTTGACTGGATCGTCGCCAGGTGCCTGGAGAAGGACCGCAATCGCCGTTACGAATCGGCCAGTGCACTGGCGCTCGACCTCGAGCGCTATCTGGCCAACGAGCCGGTGTCGGCGGTGCCGCCATCAGCCGGATATCGCCTGCGAAAATTCGCCCGGCGGAACCGCGGCGCGCTGGCGGTCGCAGCCGGCTTGCTGTTGGCTGTGACGGTGATCGCGGCCTGCGTCGGCTGGACCGTCCGCGACCGCATCGCGCAGCAGGCCCTCCAGGAGCAAGCCGAAGCCGCCCGCCTGGCGACGGTGGCCAGCCAGGTTCGCGAATCCCTGCAAGCGGCGCGGGCCCTCGTCGCGGAAAGCAAGGTGCCGCTGGCACGTGAAAAGCTGGCCCAAGCCAAGGCTCAATTGGGAAATGACGGAACCTCGCTGGCCAGCCTGGCGGCGCCCGCCCTTGCGGGAGCAGCCGAGCTGGACCGCTGGCAGCATTTCCTGGACCTGATCGACCTGGCCCATCAGGCGGAAACATCGCCGCCGGAACTCTCGCTGTCGAGATCGGACCTCTCCGGTTCGTCCACTGCCGACTCGCGCAAGGCCAAAGCCGCGGCCTTGCGCGCCCTGGCCCTGCAATCGTATCGAATCTTGGAGCAGCCGGATTGGAAGGGCCAATTGGCGGGGGGCTTCCTCGAGCAGCCGCAAATCGAACAAATCGGACGCCTGGCCTACGAAAGCCTGCTCTGGCTGGCCAACGACGCGCTGGGGCGGCAAAAAGAGATTCCCTCGGAGGCGAGTTTGACGCCGTCCGCGGCTGCTCGAATGGCGCAGACGTATTTGGACCGGGCCGCCAGCTCGTACCGCCCTACCCAGGCGCTCTATGTTCTGCGGGCCCGTTGCCACGTAGTCTTAGGCGACGAGGCCGCCGCGCAGTCCGACCAGGCGTTGGCCGCCGGGACCGCGCCCTCGGTTGCCGTGGACCACTTCCTGCACGGGCTCCAGGCCGAGGGCGGCAGGCGGCTGGCGGAGGCAGTCCAAGCCTATCAGCAGGCGCTGCGCCTGGAGCCGAATCACTATTGGTCGATGATGCAGCTCGGTTCGTGTCTGGCCGATCTCGGGCAGGGACCGGCGGATTTTCGAGAGGCGGCCGGGGTCTTTACGGGCTGCATCCTCAACCGGCCCGACCACGCGCACGCCTATCGCTGCCGGGCCAATGCGTGGATAAAGCTGCGCCGCTTGCCGGACGCCTTGGCCGACAACACGCAGGCGATCCGGCTGGATCCGCAATCCACGAAGGCCTGGCACAACCGGGGCGTGACCTACCGCTTTCTGGGACAACCAGACAAGGCTTTGGCCGACTTCTCCAAGGTGATCGAGCTGGATCCGCGCGACGCCAAGGCCTGGAACAACCGCGGAGACGTGTTCCGCGTTTTAGGAAGGCTGGATGAGGCCGCCCAGAATTTCACGCGGGCCATCGAGCTGGTGCCCCAGTATGTGCTGGCGCTCACCAACCGCGGACTGACCAATGCCCAACTTGGACGGCGAGAGGAGGCCGAAGCCGATTTCGCTCGGGCCCTCGAGCAGGACCCGAAGTCCAAAATCGCCTGGTATGGCCGGGGCTCAGCCTACCTCGAATGGAAGCATCCCGACAAGGCGCTGGCCGATTTTTCCCAGGCCATTGAGCTGGATCCAAGATTTGTCGACGCCTGGAACAACCGGGGAATTGCACACAAGCAGCTGAACCAGCCGGCAAAGGCGCTCGCCGATTATAGCCGGGCCGTCGAGCTGGACCCGAGCCACGCCAAGGCCTGGTACAACCGGGGCAATACCTATTCGCTGGTCCGCCAGTGGGAACACGCCGTCGCCGATTTTTCAAAGGCGATCGAGTTGGATCCCAAGTATGCAGCGGCGCTGCACTACCGCGGCGTAGCATACCTCAAGCTGAGCAAGTTCGAGCAAGCGCTGCCCGACTGTAAGCGGTCCGTGGAACTGGCCCCGACGGAACGCTTTTACTGGCAATCGCTGGGCGTGGCCCACTACCGGACCGGCGACTGGCAGGCCGCCGCAGGCGCTTTGGATATGGCGGTGGAGCTGAGCCGCGGCGGACAAGCGACCGACTGGCTCTACCTGGCGATGGCCCGGCAAAAGCTGGGCCAGGCAGACGCCGCCCGCCAGGCATTTGCACGGGCTCAAGAGTGGCTGGACCAGAACAAGGCTGCGCTGGCAATGGACGAGGGTCTTGCGGACGAGCTTCGCCAGGCACGTTTGGAGGCCGAGGAGGCCCTGGAAATGAAACCAAAGTAACGACGGTCATCCGTCGCCCATCAACATCAGGCGGCCGGTAAGTTCTCGCCGCCAAGCCGATCCGCTCCGCGGGTTCGCCGCCCCATCGACCAAGCGTTCTGCCCCAGCGCTCAACGTGCGCGCTGGCACTGAGTTCTTTTGTTCGTACCTCGCAACTCGGAACCGATCGCCATGAGCAGCAAACGACGCCAACTCCGCAAAACGACTCGCTCTCCAGCTCGCCGTTGGCGGCCGTGCCTGGAGGCGCTCGAACAGCGCCTGGCACTGGCCATCGGCACCGACCTTTCGCTGGCCGATGTTTCGGTTGCCGTCACGCACAGCCCTGAGCCGCCCTACGTCGGCGAAGAGGTGACGTTCCTCTACACCATCGCAAACGCCGGCCCGGACGCGGCGGTGAACGCCCAATTCGCCGCCACGTTGCCGGACGTCAGCGACTTCGCCTTTGTGGATTTTGGCCCATTCCCATATAGCGGCGGTTGCAGCATCGGAGGCACGCACTTCAGCTGCCATTTCGACGCCGATTTGGCGCCCGGCGGTTCGGTCTCGGCTTCGATCATCATGCGGGCCAATACGGCCGGCAGCTTCAGCCACACGGCAGTCGCTTCCTCGGATACCAACGATCCCAACTCGGCCAACAACCAGGCCGCCGAGTCGGTGGCGGTGATCCCTCGCCGGCCTGTGGCTATCTGGACCGGCGCCAGCGAGGTCAGCGATCTGTGGAGCGATCCGGACAACTGGGTTGGCAGAGAGACCCCTTCGCCGGACGTTTCCGAGATTGTCATTACCAAGGACATCGACGTGCCGAGTACCAAGCTCAGGAGCACGAACGACTTCCCCGACGGAACCAGGTTTCACTCAATCACTCTGCGAGGCGACGGCCTGGTCCTGCAGGGCAACGCGGTGATTGTCGGCGAAGGCGGCCTCATTTCCGAGGACGGCGCGCAGACCGTCGGCATCGCCTTGAGGACTGCGAGTGGGTTGGAGTCTCCGAATCTCAACCTCTCCGTTGGCGCCGGCAGCAGCTTGACTCTCTCGGGCCAGATCAGCGGCGCGGGCGGCCTGCAAAAGGATGGACCCGGCGCCCTCATCCTCTCGGCTGCCAATACCTACGGCGGCCTGACGCAGATCGATGCCGGCACGCTCGTTGTAAATAACAACCAGGCTCTGGGCTCGGCGGCGAGCGCGACCGAGCTCCTCGGCGGCACGACGCTGATGCTCGAAGGCAACGTCACACTCGCGGAGAGTCTCACCCTGGTCGGAGTTCCACCGGGAACGAAGCTGCCGGGAGTGCGGTTGGTCAGTTTCGGTGAAAACGTGATCAATGAGCGAATCGCGACCAATCCTCTGCTCGACATTTCCGTGCTGGGCGGCACGCTGAAGTTGGGCGGCGTCCTCAGCGGCGACGACGATCTGACGAAGGCCGGCCCTGGCACGCTGGTGCTGGCGGCCGACAACCAGCTCAACGGCACAATCACGGTCCAGGCCGGCAGCCTGGTCGTCGACGGCTCGCAGCCAAACACGCCGATCGTCGTGGAGGGCGGCTCGCTCGGCGGCACGGGACTGCTCGGCCCGATCACGCTCGCCGGTGGCCAGCTTCAGGGGGCCGTGCTGCAGGCCAGCCCGATTCAGCCGGGCAAACGCGACCTCGTCGCGGGTGGAACCGATGGCGCCGACACAATCCTGTTCCATCCCGGCGGCACCGGCGGCAGCGTCAAAGTTCTCATCAACGGCGTGGTGCAGGGGACGTTTTCACCGGACGGGCGACTGGTGGCCTACGGGTTGGGTGGTGACGACGATCTGCAGGCGGCCGGCGGCCTTCAGCAATCCGCCTGGCTCGACGGAGGCGCTGGCAGCGACCGGCTGAAGGGCGGCTCGGGCAACGACGTACTGCAAGGCGGCGTTGGCGACGACACGTTGCAAGGCGGCAGCGGCCGAGACCTGATGATCGGCGGCTCGGGGCGGGATCGTCTGATCGGCAACGACGACGACGACATCCTGATCGGCGGCACGACGAGTCACGACGCCGACGTCGCCGCGCTGGCCGCAATCATGGCCGAGTGGACCCGCACCGACGCGGGTTTTGCCGAGCGCGCGGTGCACCTGGCCGAGGGCGGTGGTCACAACTCGCTGGACGGCGGCCAGACGTTCGTGAAGCTCGATCGCCATACGGTCCACGGCGACGACGCGGTGGACCTGCTGACCGGCAGCGCCGGCAAGGACTGGTTCTTCGGCGTATGGGACGGCGGCCTCGAGGACCGCGTGACCGACGCCAGCCTGGTGGAGCTGCTCGTCGATCTTCTGACTTGAGCTATCACCCCAGCGCTCCATATGCGCGCCGATTCAGGGTTTTCTGGTTGTAACTCTCGCTGCAAGTGATGTCATGAATTCGCTCAAGATGTTCCAAAATCGCCATTCCCGCCTCTGGGCTAACCGCAAGTCAAGCCGCCGCCTGTTTCGGCCGCTCGTGGAGCCGTTGGAAAATCGCCTGGCCTTGGCGGTCATCACGGTCGATACGACGGATCAAGAAGTCAACTCGAACGACAAATGCTCGCTGCCAGAGGCGATCTACGCGGCCAACTTCGACCGCAGCCTGGCGATCGACCCCACCGCGACCGACTTGCAGACGTTCATTTCCACCGCTTGCATGGCGGGCGACGGCGACGACACGATCGTGCTGGAAGAGGGCGCGGTCTATTCGATGAGCAGCGTCGTCAGCGACCCGCTCAACCAGCTCGGCCCTTCCGCCACGCCGGTGATCTTCTCGGACATTACGATCCGCGCCAACGGCGCGACGCTGCAGCGCACCGGCGACGAACACCTGCGGCTATTCTCGATCGCCGATCTCTACACCGGCATCAACGTGGATGGGCATGGTATCTCCGCCGGCACGAGGGGCGAGCTCACGCTCCACGATGCTTTCGTGACGGGTTTTCAAACGCACGGCGGCGACGGTCGCGCGGGTGGCGGCGGCGGCCTCGGCGCGGGCGGGGCCATCTACGTGAAAGACAGCGTGCTGTACGTCTTCAATAGCACCTTCGCGGGCAACTCGGCGATTGGCGGAAACG
>DASRJB010000455.1:0-3696 GCA_035649715.1 Pirellulaceae bacterium | reverse complement strand
GCCACTGAAGCGGCCGATCCGCTGGAACTGGCCGAGACGCTGGCGGCCCTCGAGCGGCTCGACGCCGACCTGCGGGAGGTGCTCGTGGCCCGGATTTGGGGACAGCTGTCGCTGGCCGAGATCGGCCAGCTTTGCGGCATTTCCACGGCGACGGCCCACCGCCGCTACGAATCGGCCCTTCAAACCTTGCGGCTGCATCTGGCCGCCCAATGCGAGAACGAACCATGAACGAACCTCGCCTCGATCCCGAACTGGAATCGCTCGCCGCCAAACTCGCGGCGCAATCTCCGCGATTGCCCGCCGCCGAATCGCAAGCGCTGCTCTACCAGTGCGCGTTTGCCGCCGGGCAGTCCGCGGCCTCTCGCAACCTTCGCCGCTGGCAAGGCCTGGCAGCGGCGCTGGCGGTCCTGCTCGCCGGCGCGTGCCTGCCGCTGGCGGCCCTGCGCCTGCCGATGGCCTTTCATCGGCCCGCCGCTTCGGACGGCGAGCCGTCCCCGCGGGCTCTGGCGGACGCGCCGGCTGACCCAGCCGAAATCGACGTGGACGCCTGGCAGCAGCCGTCCGATTCCAGCCGGTTCCTGGAGCAAGGCCTGACCCGCTTTGGGCAGGTCGATCCGGCGCTCCGCTCGCTCGCCGCGGCAAACCTGTCGCGGCGCGTTCTCGATCAGCAATAGCTCGAACGAAAGAACTGGAGTCGTGCCATGCGCACTTGTCTGCTGCCGGGACTGCTGATTTCGCTCTGGAGCGCGGCGCTGGCCGCCCAGGAGCCGATCACGCTTTCGATCCATCCCCGGGCGATCGAATCGCCGGCCCTCAAATACCGGCTCTTCCCGCCGGAAGCCGACCTCAAGTCCGGCAACGCCGTGCCGATCCTGCTGCGGCTGCCGTGGGAGCAGGTGAATTACGTCAGCAGCGACAAGTTTCGCGATCTCGACGACTGGAATTCGCGGCCGCTCGACAGCCCCGAATGGAAGGATTTTCGGCAGTCGTTCCCATTCCGCTTCTACGACGAAATGAAGCGGGCCGCCTACCGCCGCGAGGCGGCGTGGGAGTATCCGCTAAGCGAGGAGCCGCCGTTTTTGATCCTGCTGCCCGACGTACAGGGCATGCGGCAGTGGCTGGGCCGCGGGCTGTCGGCCAAGATTCGCTATCACCTGTCGCGCGGCGAGCTGGAACAGGCACGGGAAGGGATCCTCGTCGGCCTGGCCAATGCGAAGCACATCTCCACCACGCCCTTTCACGTCAATCAACTCGTCGCGACCGCGATCCACCGCATCATGCTCGACCGGGTGGGCGAACTGATCTCGCAGCCGGACAGCCCGAACCTTTACTGGGCCCTCGCCGCGCTGCCCGAATCGCTGGTCGCGCTGGACCGCGCGGCGGACTTCGAGGGGAGCGCCTTCTTGCTCACGTTTCCCGCCGCCGCCGATTTGGACCAACCGCGCGACGCCGCGGAATGGAAGAAGATGCTCCAGCAGTGGCACGAGCTGAACCGCTATCTCAACCGCGCGCCGCACGACCAGATCAAGGAAGCCGAAGGGACCATCGCGCCGCTGGCCAAGGTGGCCCGCGGCGAGCTGCCGGGACTCGCCGGGCTGCCGGCCGACCGGGTCGCGGCCATGTCGGATGAGGAAGCGGCCGTGCGCTGGCTCGTGCACGTGCGCCTGAGCTACGACCAGCAGGAAGCGGCGGCGCTCTCGCTGCCGCCGCGCGAGGCGCTGCCGCGGCTGAAGCAATTGCGGGCCGAGAAAGCCGCGATCGAGAGCAAGGTTGGCGCGGCCCGCATCGAGCTCCGCGATACCACCGCTGGTTATGTCGCGATGTGGTCGCTGCGGCGGAGGATTGCCGCCCTGCGAACCATCGAAGCCGTCCGTCACCACCTGGCCAGGTACGCCGGCAAGCTGCCGGCCAACCTGACCGATATCGCCGACGTCACGCTGCCCCTCGACCCGCTCACCGATCAGCCGTTTGTGTGGAAAGTGGATGGTAATCAGGCGACGCTCGCGGCGCCCAACTTGCCCGTTGATTTGGCCCCGCTGGGCCCGATGGGCCAGCGTCCGGGCTTCCTCGAATACCGGCTCGAAGCCAGGCCCAAGACCGACTAGCGGTCCCGGCCTCTACTTGACCGGTGCGGCTGCACGTCCGACGCTGATGGCTCGTGGATTGCTCGTCCTCATTTCACAGGAGTTCGCCATGAGCAGGTTCGCCGCGCTGGTGTGTGCTGCCGCGCTGTGCTGGCTGGTTGTTCCCGGCCGGGGCCAGGCGCAGGAAGAGGCCGTATCGCCCGAGAAGATTCCGCAGGCCGTGATGGACGCCCTGCGGTCCAAGTTCCCGCAGGCCAAGATCGACAAGTGCACCAAGGCCAAGGAAGGCGACGACGTCGTCTACGACATCGAGTTCAAGCAGGCCGAGCGCAAGTGCGAGGCCGACATCAAGGAGAACGGCACGTACATCAACTACGAAAAGGCGATCGCCGAGAAGGACCTGCCCAAGGCCTGCCGTGACGCCATCGAGAAGAAGTATCCCAAGGCCAAGCTCGGCGACATCATGGAGGAAACGGAGGTCACGGGCAAGACCGAGAAGCTCTCCGCCTACGAGGTCACCTTCGTGACGGCCGACAAGAAGGACGGCGAGGTTCGGCTCTCTCCCGACGGCAAAATCCTCGAAGACACCCTCGCGGCGCCGGAAGCGAAGAAGTGATTGCTTGGTGAAGGTGACAAAACTTGGCGTGCCTGTAGGCGGCGCAGCCGACCACAGGCTTGGGCACAGTTGGTGTGACCGACGTGAACGCACCGTACCGGGTTCAGTTGCGCGACCCACGGCTGGACGAGCGGCGCAAATTAAGACAGAATGTCTTATTCTGCTCTTCTCTCCATCCTTCTTACGGAGCTCTCACATGACATCGCGCGGCAAATCGATCCTGACCGGCATCGTCGTTGGATCCGCGGCCCTGGCCAGCTTCGCCCTTATCGCGGCCCAGGGTTCGCGTGCGCTAGCGCAGACCGGGGCGGCACAAGCTCAGGCGGCGCAGGCCCGGGAAGCGGAGGCGAAAGCTCGGGAGGCAGCGGCGGCGAATGCCAAGGACGAGGCAATCAGGGCCCAAGCAGCCCAGGCCCTACCTGCCGCGCCCGCCAAAGGCGCGGAAACGGTGTCCCTCGACCTGTCGAAGTTCGTCCTGATGAAAGCGGACAACTTTGTGAAATCCACCAGGCACCCTTGGCCCGCGGTGCCCACCGGCAAGCAAACCTTCGCGGGCGTGCCGGTCGAAATCCAAGGCGCGACGATGCTCTGGGGCCAGCGCAATGCCGACGCCGGACAGAAGTATCCCGAGTCAGTCGGCGGCATTCCCTGCGGGCAGAAGTTCATGACGCTCTATCTCCTCCACGGCACGTTCTACGAGGGCGCCCGGGGCGAGCCGTCGTTCGAGGTCGTGCTGAACTATCAAGGCGGCGAGAAGCAGACCGATGCGATTCTGTGCGGCGAGGACAGCCGCGACTGGTTCGCCAAAGCGGGCGAGAAAATGCCCGGCCCGTCCGCCAAGCGCTCGACGCTCGCCTGGACCGGCGCCGGCAAGTTCAATGGCCGCGACCAGCCGATCCGCTTCTGCCTGACCGCAATCGAAAACAAGTATCCCGATCGCCTCGTCGCCACCATCGATCTGGTCTCATCAAAAAAGCAAACCGCCGGCTGCATCCT
>DASRJB010000454.1:0-10233 GCA_035649715.1 Pirellulaceae bacterium | reverse complement strand
CGTAGGGATGTATGGATTCGCACTCATCGCTACCATTCAAATTGTCGTGGCTTGGCTCGTCAAAGACTTATGGCCGTGGCGATGGGTCTTCCTGGGGTATGCCGTAGCAGGCGTGTATTGGTCGATCGCGAACGCAATTGGAGCCTTCGGTGACCGCGATACGGCACACCAATTGGATAGTTTCGGCGCACGATTCCAATGGTCGTGGCAATGGCTAATTCTGGCAGCAATCATGTCGCTGGCCGGTTTCGATCTTTATCGCCGGCGCTCTCGCGACTGGTTGCATTGGACAGGTATTGGCTACATCACCGCTTGGGTGGTTTCACAGAGTCTGGTGATCCTGATGCACCGGCTGGCGACCTCTTGAACCCGCAAGGCGGTACGTTCGCGAGTACATCGCCGACAATCCGGTCAAGGCAGGCTTGGGGCCAGGGGAGTTTCTTTACGCTCGCTGCGCGTTCCCGTAGTCCGCCACTCCGTGGCGGGCCTCCCGCGACGGAGTCGCGGGCTACAAGCGAGCGTCGCCAGCACGCCGCCGGCGGTCGCCAGTACCATTCCCACCAGCGAGTGCGCGCTCCGCTCGTAGGTCCGCGTCTCGGCGGTCGGGCGAATTCGCGTCCAGCGCGGGCGGATGCCGTCGTCCCACTGGATCAGGTACTGTGGGTCGTCGGTTTCCAGGACGGTTCCCTCGGACCACTCGTCGGGACCCGGCAGTCCCAGGCCGCTCGGCCGCGCGCCCCACACGTGATCGCCCAGGTCCGGCTTGCGGCGCAGCACGTCGGTGAGCACGGCGACCAGCGAATCGGTCGGCAAGCCAGTGTCGATGTGGTCCATTCCCGTCCGCTCCAGCAGGCCCACGCTGATGACCAGCCAATAGGCCCAGCCCGCCGCCGCTGCGCCGATCCAATAGGCCCGCTGCGAGCGGCGAACCAGCCACGCCGCGGCAGCCGCGAAGGCGATCGAGCCGACGAACAGCAGGTTCACGGCGTCCAGCGACGCCGTCGTGCCCGTGCGCAAGCAGCCCAGCGCGACGCCGATCGCGGTGACGAAGGCCAAGAGCCCGATCAGGGTGAAGCGCATGCGGTGCCTCGGTCGCCAGTATACGACGGCGGATGGTAACTAGCGCCGCAGAACTTGCACTGCTACCAGCCCGGAGACGACCAGGGCTACCGCGAGGATCATCAGTACTGGGATGCTGGCGAACCGGGTGACGTGCGGGTCCGCGGACAAGAACGCGTCCCAAAACAGGATGCAGAGGGCCAGACCCAGCGCGCCAATGACGAAGATCGGGCCGGCGAGGCGTTCCACCAGCGGCCGCTGGCGGTATTCGACCAGCTCGCAGGCCATCTTGGCGCAGCCGCCGCAGATGTAGCTCGTACCGCCGGGCGACTGGACGAGCGAGCCGACTTCGCGGCCCGGGCGGCCGCAATACGAGCAGCGGACGTCGGCCGCCTCGATGCACGTCGAGGCCGGCGCGGCGTAGGGATTCTCTAGCTCGCTAGGGCGCGACAACCTTGAACTCCACGACGTCCCACTTCACGGTCACCGCGTCGCTGCCGCGGCGCGAGCCCCATTCGATCCGGCGATAGCTCTGGGGAAAGCTGTACCGCGAGTCAAACTGGGCCTTCAGGATCAGCTCCGGCGCACCTGGCATCGCCCGCCCTTCGGCCCGCCGCTGGATCGATTCCAGGTCGCGGCTGATCGTGCTGAACATGCCGGGCACGCTCCAGGTGCCGAACGTCCGCATTCCCACGAGCGGCTCGCCGTTCCGCCAGGCGGCCTGCGGCTGCCCGCGGCGAACCTCAGTACGGTAGGTCGCCGCCTGCGGCCCGCTGACCTTGACCTCGATGTCGTAGTCCTGCGGTGCGGCAGATTTCCAGCGCTCGTGGGCGTTCTCGAAGATTTGCGGCGTTAGCGGCGGCGTCGGATCGCGCGACATCCAGCCGACCACCAGCAGCGTGGCGACAACTCCAGCAGCGCCGCCAATCAGCGTCCACACCAGGAATCGCCGCAGCGCGGAAACTCGGGGCTGGCCGGCAACTTCCATCTGAGCCACGCGCTTCTCCCCAATCGCCAGGCGGTGGAAAACTCAAGTATAACAGTGCCCATGCCGAATTCCGCCCTGCTCACCTCCCGCGCCCGCACGAAAATCGTGGCCACGGTCGGTCCGGCCTGCAACTCGGTGGACAAGCTCAGCGAGCTGATCCGCGCGGGCGTCTCGGTGTTCCGCATCAACACGGCCCACGGCACGCCGCAGGAGCGCGAGCAGAAGCTGGCCGACATCCGCGCCGCGGCCGCGGCCACCGGCTTTCCTGTCGGCGTACTGGTCGATCTGGCCGGGCCGAAAATCCGCCTCGGAGAATTGGCGGTCGATCCGACGAACTGCCTGGTCGGCCAGGAGTTCGCGTTCGTCCCCGGCGCGAAATCCAACGCCCCGCACGAGCTGACCAGCACCTATCCGGCGCTGATCGGCGAATTGGCCGTCGGCGACAGCGTGATGCTGGCCGACGGCACCGTGAGCATGGTGGTGATCGGCAAAACGGCCGCCGAAGTCCGCTGCCGCGTGGTCGGCGGCGGCGTCATTCGCAGTCGGCAGGGCATCAACCTGCCCGGGGCGAAACTCAGCGTGGCCGCGCTGACCGAGGCCGACATCGCCAGCGCCAAATGGGCGGCCGCGAGCGAGGTCGATTTCGTCAGCCTCAGCTTCGTCCGCCGGGCCGCCGATCTGGTCGTCCTTAAGGATCTGCTCCGTTCGCACGGCTCCGCCGCGATGACGATCGCCAAGATCGAAAAGCCCGAGGCCCTGCAGCAGCTGCCCGAGATCGTCGCCGCCGCCGAGGGGGTAATGGTGGCCCGCGGCGACCTGGGCGTGGAGATCGACGTGGCGGAAATCGCCGTCGTGCAGAAGCGGATCGTGCAGGAGTGCCAGCGGCAGGGCAAGCCGGTGATCGTCGCCACGCAGATGCTCGACAGCATGCATCACAATCGCCGGCCGACGCGTGCCGAGGCCACCGACGTGGCCAACGCGATCCTCGACGGGGCCGACGCCTGCATGCTCTCGGGCGAGACGGCCATCGGCGATTTTCCCGTGGAAGCTGTGCAGACGATGAACCGCATCAGCCTGGCCACGGAGCCGCTGATCAAGGACCAGAGCCACATCGCCAACGTGCAGGCGACCGACGTGCACCCGATCACGGCGGCGGCGGTCCGCGGCAGCGCGATCATCGCCGAACAGCTCGGCGCGAAGCTGGTCGTCGTCGCCACCCGCGGCGGCCGGACCTGCCGGCTGCGGAGCAAGCAGCGCGACCTGGTGCCCACGATTGGAGTCAGCGATTCGCCCAGCGTGCTCCGCAAACTGTCGCTCTACTGGGGCGTGACGCCGCTGGCCGGCGCACCGGTGCACGACGGCCCGCAGCTCCGCGCCTTCATCGACGCCTGGGGCCGCCAGCACGGCCTCATCGCCAAAGGCGACCGCATCCTCTTCGTCACCGGCAATAACTTCTATCCGATGGCCCAGAACATCCTGGTGATCCACGAGGTGGAGTAGAGCTCGGGGGTCAGGAGTCGGGAGGTATGACGTGACCAGGCTCATTGGGACACTGATGTTGCTGGTTGCCGTCACTGCGGCGCAGGCGCATCCCGGCGTCGGCATCGTGCAGGACAGCCGCGGCAACATTTTCTTCACCGACCTGAGGCAGGTCTGGAAGGTCGCGCCCGATGGCCGCAAGTCCGTGGCTGTGCCGGATGTGCACTCGCACGAACTGTGCCTCGATGCCGACGACAATCTCTACGGCGAACACCTGTCGGGCGAGGGCGGCAAATGGCGGCACCGCGTCTGGCGGCTGACGCGTGACGGAAGCTTGAGCGACGTGATTCCCGCCCGCGACGGCTTCCTTCGGGATGACAGCTTTGTGCGCGACAAGGCCGGTAACCGCTATTGGACCGAGGCTGGTGGCCCTGCGAAGATTCTCAAGCGCTCGACCGATGGCCGGATCACAACGCTCGCCACGGCCGACCTGCGCGCGATTGGCCGGATGACGGTGACCGCCGATGGCACATTGTTCCTGATCGCCAGCGGCAATTTGCACCGCGTCACGCCGGACGGCAAAGTCATGCTCGTGGCCGCCCGGCTCAGCGAACATTCGCCGCCGCCGGCCGAAGTCGCGGAGCTGAACTATCACATGGGAATTTGGTCGGATGCCGCCGGCAACGCTTATGTCGCCGTGGCCCGGGAGCGGCTGGTCTTGCAGGTGCGTCCCGATGGCTCGAAGAAGGTTGCAGCCCGCTCCGGCGACGGCTGGTCGCCCTCCGGCGGGATGTTCGATCGCGACGGCAATCTGTGGCTACTTGAATACGACGCGGCCAACGCGGTGCGCATCCGCCGCACGAGCCCGCCCGGCAGCGAGCGAGTGATCCTGGCAAGCGATCCCTGACCGTCAA
This sequence comes from Pirellulaceae bacterium, assembly GCA_035649715.1. Taxonomy (GTDB): domain Bacteria; phylum Planctomycetota; class Planctomycetia; order Pirellulales; family Pirellulaceae; genus CAYLLN01. The sequence continues at coordinate 5,793 of DASRJB010000454.1, read as the reverse complement.
GGATCATGTTCAAACAGCCGATTCACGGCGTAAACGGCGGCAGATCGACGCCAAGCTCCTTGGCACGCAAACGGAGGCCTTCCTGGAAGTAGGGGAAGGGAAGCTTGGGGTTCTCCTTCTCGCGGGCTCGCTCGACGGCCCACTTCATCATGCTCAGCACCAGGTCCGTCGGCAGCTTGCCCTCTTTCACTTTCTGCGTCACCAGATCGACGAAGGCGAACTCCTGCGGCCGGCGGGCCTTGAGCACGTACCGCAGCGTTTCGTTGAGATTCGCTTGCTCTGGCCCGGCCGTGGCGTGGCGCGCGACCAGCGCGGCGAGACTTCCGAGCGCATAGCAAAACCAGCTGCGGCGCGTCATGGCGGCGGTCCTGAAAAGAATTGAATTCGCCGCGAGCCATACAAAATCCGCGTGAGGCTGGCAACGCCAATCTGGTGCTAGCGGCCGCCCCCCTTTTAGCCCCGGCGTCCACGCCGGGTCCGCGGCAGCCGGCCTGGGGGCCGGGGCTAAGCAGTTAAGCGATTGCTCGACAACGGCGGGCGCTGCTGCGAAGATGACAGCAGCACAATCTCTGTCCGAAGAGAGGAACACGAACATGATGCTGCGCATCCTGCTGGCCGCGAGCACGCTGATCATGTGGGCCGGAGTTGCGGCCGCCCAGGAGAAGCCGCGGTTCATCGACAAGGGCGAGTACGTTGAGGACGTGCAGACGGGCCTCTGGTGGCAGAAGGACGGGCAGGCCAGCGGCAAGAAGAATTTCTATGACGCCGCCAAGTACGCCGCGGGGTTGAAGCTCGGCGGCCGCACCGGCTGGCGCGTGCCGACGGCCAAGGAATTCGAGACGATCTTCCCCGCCGACAAAGCCCCATTCACGAACTCGGCCTATAACCCGGACCAATGCTGTGCGGGCCCCAAGGAGTTCCGCTCGTATTGGACCAGCGAGCTCGATGGGCCGCCCGAGAAGGACTACGCCTTCGTCTATCACTGGTATGCCAAGGGCGGTAAGAACAATTGCTTCGCGAGCGCAAATCTCGTCTACGTGCGGTGCGTCCTCGATCCCAAAGGTGCTGCCCCCGCGGCCGCTGCGCCAGCAGCTGAGAAGCTCATCACCGGCGAGGAAGCCGTCCAGGCCCTGGAGCTGATCGCGCAGCTCGGCAGCGACGATTTTGCCAGGCGGGAAGCAGCCGTGGCCGGCCTCAAAGCCTTTGGCCGCCGCATCCTGCCGCTATTGACCGCCGCCCTGGAGAAAGCCCAGGACGCGGAGGTCCGCTTCCGACTGAAGAAGCTCATCGAAGAGGCTGGCCGGTAGGCACCCTACCTGTAACAACCCCCGCCGCCGGCGCAATACAAATACGGCGTTTTCCCGCGTTCTCGCTGCCGTTTGACTCCGGTGGTAGGATGAAACTGGCCCAGTCCCATCGTCTGGCGCCGCCGGGTTCCGCCGCAGGGGCCGAGCCGCGGCTGACCTCGTGGCGCGTTTCGACCGGCGGCATGGCGACGGCAGAATCCAAGGCGGCCAGCGCGGACAGCGAATTGCAGCACAGCTTCGGGCTGGGCGGCGTGGGGTTTGATTTCCTGCCGCTGGAATTGCCCGGAGTCGATCCCTCGCTGCCAACCGGGCCGCAGACGAAACTGCCTGTGATTGGGCTGGAATCCGCGGGGCCGCTGCCGGTGGTTGATGATCGGGGGGCTGACGCCCCCCGCTCGCCTGCCGAGCCAGCGCCGAACCGCGGACCGGGCGAAATCTGGCTCGACGGCGACGTCATTCTGTGCGTCTGTCCGGATTGCTCCGCCCCGATGTCGGTGCGGTTCTGGCTGATGCTCGCCGACTGTTGGCGGTGCGGCGCATCCATCGAGCTGAGCGAAGAGCAGGAGCGGCAGGTCCAGCAGCTGCTGGCCGAGCGGCAGCGCCAAGCCGCCGCCCCAGCGCAGGCGCCGCGGCCGCCAGCGCCGCGCGCGAGCGCTGCCAAGAACGATTCGCCAAAACAGCCGCTCGCACCGCCTGCGCGCCCGGCCGCCGAGCGATTCCGCGGCGCGCCCCGCCCAGAACCGGCCGCGCCGGCGCGTCCGCGTCCGCCCCGGCCCGAACCACCTGCACAGAGCCCCCCAGCTCAGCCGGCCGCGCCGACTAGCGCGCCGCCCGCCAGAAACTCCGCCCACCACGCCGGCCGGACGAATAACGTCCCTCCGCCCCGAGTGCTGCATCACGAGCCCTGGCTCAAACACCTGCTCAACGACACGCCGGCCTGGTTCATTAGCATGCTGCTGCACCTGGTGGCGTTCACCGTGCTGGCCCTGCTGTTTACGGACGAAGAGTCCTCGATCTTCGGGCGGAACATCCTGCTGAGCACCAATTACGGACGCAATCGCACCGAGGGAGGCGACACCATCGCGTACCCGCCCGACGAGCGGGCCGAGTTCGACCTGCCGCTTCCCAGCAAGGCGGACCTGAACGACAACCGGCAGCGGAACGTCCTGCTGGCCGCCGCCCAGGACGCCCGCGAATTACGGCTGGACGACGACACGCCGAATCTGCCCAACCTGCAGGCCGTCAAAGTCGCGATCGGCCGGGCCGACGGCTTCACCCACGCCGTCGCCTCGCGCGATCCGCGGCTGCGGACCGAGCTGGTCAAGCAGGAGGGAGGCACGACGCTCACCGAGGCGGCCGTGGCCCGCGGCCTGCGCTGGCTCTCCGCCCATCAGAACGCCGACGGCTCCTGGAGCATCGCCGGATTCAGCCGGGCGGGGGACTGCGAATGCTCGGGCGACGGCGTTTACCGGACGAAATCGCCGGGCACGGCGCTGGCGATGCTCCCCTTCCTGGGCGCGGGCCAGACGCACCTGGCCGGCAAATACAAGGACACCGTCAGCCGCGGCCTGCGGTGGCTGATCGAGAATCAGAAGGAGAACGGCGACTTGCGGGCCGGGTCCAACGGCAACGAGGGGATGTACACGCACGGCCAGGCGGCGATCGTGCTCTGCGAGGCCTTTGCGATGACCGGCGACGAGGAGCTGCGCGTGCCGGCCCAGAAGGCGATCAACTTCGTCGCCGCGGCGCAGTACAACGACGGCGGCTGGCGGTATCAGCCCGGCCCGCGCAACCAGCAGAGCGACACCAGCGTGGTCGGCTGGCAGCTGATGGCCCTGCAGTCGGCGCGGGCGGCGAACCTGACGGTGCCGGAGGAGACCTGGGCCCGGGCCGACCTCTATCTCGACGGCGTGCAGCACCAGAACGGCGCTCTCTATTCGTACCAGTCTCGCAGCGGCCCCACGCCCACGATGACCGCCGAGGGCCTGCTCTGCCGGATGTATCTCGGCTGGAAGAACGACCGGCCGGCGCTCTTGGCGGGTGCGACGTACCTGGCCGAGGACCACCTGCCCAGCCGCAGCGACCCGAACATCTATTACTGGTATTACGGGACGCAGGTGCTGCACCACCTGGGCGGGCCGCAGTGGGACGAGTGGAACCGGCGGATGCGGGACGTGCTGGTGATTTCGCAAGAGACCCGCGGCCACGCGGCGGGGAGCTGGCGAGCCGACGGCCAGCACGGCAGCGCCGGCGGGCGGATTTACATGACTTCGCTGGCCGTCTGCACGCTGGAGGTCTATTACCGGCACCTGCCGCTGTATCGGCAGCTGGAGCTGGGAAAATAGTCCTTCACCGCTTAGCCCCAGCCCCCAGGCCGGCCAGTTGATCCGTCGCAGCCGGCGTGGGCGCCGGGGCTAAGCGAGCGAGCGGCCTAGTAGGGCACGTTCACCGCTTCGCCGCCGTCTTTGCTCGAAATCTGCCGGACGAGCGGCGGCGAAGCGGCCGATTGCGACAACGTCCGCACGGATCCGTCGGCGAACAGCACGATGTTGACGTTCGGATGGTTGCCGGGGGGCAGCGGCACGGGCTGGCTGGCGTCGAAGTCGCGCGGCTCGGCCCAGTTAACGCCGCTGTTCTTCACCTCGATGCAGAGAATGGTGTTGGAGGTTCCGTCGGTAATCTGCATCAGCTTCGTGTTTTTGCCCGCTTCGAAGATCGTCCCCTGGCCCGTGACGAACAGATAGTCGGTCTTGCCGGCTGTGGCGGGTCGTTCTGGACTCGATGGATCCATGAAGGTGCGGATGGGGGTCTGGCTGATAATGCGGTTGTTGGGGCTATCCCAGGGCTCGTCCTTGTTGAAGGCCTGGTAGAGGTTGTTCTGCTCCAGGTAGGGCAGCAGCAGCACGCGGCCGCTGTAGAGCGGCTTGCCGCTCGCGTCGGTGACGACGGCGGGCGGAAACGCGCCGTAAACGTCGTGATAGTTGTGCAGCGCCAAGCCGATCTGCTTGAGGTTGTTCGACGATTGCGACCGGCTGGCCGCCTCGCGGGCGGCCTGCACTGCCGGCAGGAGCAGGGCCAGGCCCACGCCCGCGCACAGCACCAGCATCACCACCAGCACGATCGCCACGACGGCGATGCCGCCGCCGGCCGCGGCCGCCGCGCCGGCCTTGGGAGCGTAGGCATAGCCGGCCATGGGAATCGTGATCGGCTTGCCGCACGCCGCACAGGGGCCGGTCTGACCCGCGTACTGCTCGGCGACCGAGAACTGCTTGCTGCAATGCGGACAGGAATAGGCAATAGCCATAGGTTTAATGACCAATTCTTGTTTAACCCGGAGCCGGAGGCGACGGTGTTTTCCGGTCGCGCCGTCGCCTCCGGCTGCGGGTTAAACGAATGTGGCTACGGTGGCGATACGACTTCGCCGCCGGCGCGGGTGGACATCTGCTGGATCAGCTGTGGTGAGACATTCTTGCTGACGAACCGCACCGAGCCGTCGTACATCATGACGAGGTTGCCGCCCGGGTGATTGCCGGGCGGCAGCGCTGTCGGCTGCGTGACGTCGAAGTCGCGGGGCTGGGCCCAATTGATGCCGCTTCCCTTGAACTCGACCATGGCCATCGTGTTCGACGTGCCGTCCACGATGTCGTTCATCTTGATGCCACCGGGCTTGGGCTCCATAGCGGTTCCCGTGCCGGTGACGAACAGATAGTCGGTCTGGCCGCTGGCGCTCGGCGGAGCGGAGGGGTCCTGGAAGATTTTCAGCGACTGCTGGGTCAGCGGCAGGTTGCTCGGGCTGTCCCAGGCCTCGTCCTTGCGAAACTGCTGGAACATCGGATCCTGCTCCAGGAACGGCAACAAGAGCACCCGGCCGCTGTAGAGCGGCTTGCCGCTGGCGTCGGTGACGACCGCCGGCGGAAAGGTGCCGTAGACGTCGTGGTAGTTGAGCAAGGCGATGCTGATCTGCTTCATATTGTTCATCGACTGCATTCGCCGCGCGGCTTCGCGGGCCGCCTGCACGGCCGGCAGGAGCAGGGCCACCAGCAGGCCCGCGCAGAGTAGCAATCCCATGATTGCCGCGCCTGCCACGATCATGAGTGTCGCCCCGATTCCCACGCCGGCCGCCGCCACAGCGGCCCCCGAACCGCCACCTGACAGGGGAATCGAGATCGGCTTGCCGCACGCGGCGCAGGGGCCGGTCTGGCCCGCGAACTGCTCGGCGACCGAGAACTGCTTGCCGCAGTGCGGGCAGGAATACGAAATCGGCATGACGCATCTCGCCGAGAATGAAAAGTCACCACGGTATTCGACCGCCCGATTCTAACATTGGCAGCGCGGGCCACAGCAGTTTGACAACCGGGGGCGAGTGGTGTACAAAAACGAATCGCGACAGCCGAAGAGATTCCGTATGCAGGCGAAGCACTTAAGTTGCATAAACTGCATAGCCGCGACGCATCGTGTTCGTCGCAACCTATTGGGAATAAATAAC
>DASRJB010000453.1:0-9885 GCA_035649715.1 Pirellulaceae bacterium | reverse complement strand
GCGAGGGCGCCGATTTCGTCGGCGGCTTGGATGGCGGCGTCCTTGGTGGGGGAACCGGCGAGAGTGGTTTCGAGGGCCTTGAGCTTCTCCGCGATCTGGCGGTAGGTATCTTTGTGGCTCCCGATGGGCTGCTGCTCGTAGTCGGCGAAGGCCTCGAGCACCGTGGGCAGCTCCTTCTTCGCGGCTGTCACGCCGTACTTGCGGACCTTGGCCCGAAACTCGTAGAGCAGGCCCTTGGTCGATGCCCCGTGCAGCTCCTCGGCGGGAATCGCATCCAGGTCGGGCCGCCCCGACCGCTGGCCGCAGCCGGCAAGGCAGAGCGCAATGGCGCTCGTCGCCAAGAAGATGCGCGCGTCCGTCGTCGTCTTCATGCGCGGCCCCTTAATTGCTGTTTATCGTCTCGCTGCCTTGAATCGTGAAAGCTGCGCGATAGGCCAGGCGATCGACGCTGTTGGAAAAGAAAGACACCCGCCCGTCGCAGAACACCGCTTGCGCGCCGCTGGGATGGCGGCTGCGCATCGCGTTGCCGCCCCGGGAATCGCCGGCCCTGTCGGTGCAGGCCAGTTGCAGATCAGTCGCCGGGGCGTTGCAGTGCGTCGGGCCGTCGCGAAAGTCGCCGACTGCCCGGACGTTGGGCGTCGCGATGCCGATCGAGCCATCCTCGGGAAAGGCCAGCGTGTAAGCGCTGACCGCAGCCCCCAAAGCTTTCCCCCAACAGCCGCGGCAGTCTTCGTTGCTCGGGCTTTTGAGCATTTCGCCGAGCAGGATCGTGTTGGACGTGCCGTCCTGAATCTCGCTGAGGCGGACGGACGTCGGCAATTGCCGCAGGAAGTCGTCGCGGAGCGAGGCCAGGCCGCGGTTCATCGAGCCCATCCCGTAGCCATTGGGAGGCGGCAGAGCGGTCCAGCTCGGACTGTTCAAGGGTCCGCCGCCATTGGCGTTGCCGTTTTCGTTGGCGAAGCCGCCCCCAAAGTTGTAGCCGTAGTTGCCCTTGTCGAACGTGCCGAGGTTGTTGTCCGGGTTCACCGCCGCGGGCGCCTTGGGATCGCTGGGGCATTTCATCACGAGCAGCGGCGTTCCCGTCACTACCCGCTGATTCGCCGTGCTGCCGTAGCCCAGGCTGTTGTTCCACAGCTCATAGCGGTTCTGCTGCTCAACGAATGGCAACAAGGCGATGCCCCAGGTCGTCCCCCAGCCGGGCGCTGCGGGGACGGCGGTGCCCGGCGTGTCGCGAAAGCTCGCCGTCGCCGTGGGAGCAAAAAAGTCGAACGGATGGGCGACCGATGCGAAGGGGAACCTGTTGAACGTGTCGTTGTAGTTGTGGAACGCCAGGCCCAGGTTCTTCATGTTGTTGCCGCAGTGGATGCGGCGGGCGGCCTCGCGAGCGGCCTGCACCGCGGGCAAGAGCAGCGCCACCAGGACGCCGATGATCGCGATGACCACCAGCAACTCAACCAGCGTGAAGGCCCGCTTTGCGGATTTCATGAGACACCCCCGCGATTGCCAGGATCGAGCCAACCAACCGCCCCTGCGGAGACGGAGACGGAGAAAGATTCCTGCTTATCGAGTGCGCTCGCGCCCCTCGCCGGGAGGAGCATGCGAAACATTCCTCCGCCGGCTTTCACGCTAACAGCGCAGGCGGGCGGCGGTCAAGAATCGTCGCGGCGGACCCACTGGCCTCGGACGAGTGCTCTGGTTGACGGGCGCAGCGGGAGGGTTTGATAATCGCGCTCGGCGTTTCCCTTTTATTCTTTACTCGCACGTGCAGGAGGTGATCCATGTCGCGTGCTCTTCTAGTGCGCCGCACTCGCAGCCGGGGATTCACGCTGATCGAGCTGCTGGTCGTGATTGCCATCATCGCGATTCTGATCGGCCTGCTCTTGCCTGCAGTGCATAAGGTGCGGGCGGCGGCGGCTCGGGCGGAGGCGTCGAACAACCTCAAGCAGATCGGACTGGCGCTGCACAACTATCACGATTCCGCCTCGATGCTGCTCCGCGACTCGCTTGTCGCGTTTCATGCGATGCTCCGCGCGGGTGAAGTCAATCTGGACGAGGTGCGCCGCTTGCACATGGAATTCGAGAATAGCAGGGCCAACTTCGAGGATGTCGCCGGCGACATCGAGAAGGCGCTGCAAGACCCCATGCTTACCGACGCCGATCGGCGGACCTTGCGGTTCGCGATGCAGGGCGTGCAGGACGTACTGCTGGCCGAGGATCACATCCTGTTCCTGCTCGACGTCCTGGCCAATCCGGATAACGGGATGATGGACGGCGGCATGGCCCGGCTCCAGGAGCTGCGCGACCAGGTCACCCGAGCCGCCGTTGGCCCGGCGGCGGCATTGCTGATGGGACTGTAGTCGTTCGCCACCGGGCAGCGTGCAGCAATTTGCCGCACGCTGCCCAGCATTCGTGACGATCAGTTCGCCGCGGCGATCTCCTTCGCCTCAGCGGGCGGCTGCGCGCAGGGCATGTTGGCCACGGTCTCGCGCGTCAGCCGGCTGGTCAGCTCCTTGAGGGCGGCGAGGTCTTCGCTGTTTCCGTTAGCGAAGCTCGTCCGCTCGGCCAGGAGCGTTTGCAGCAGCATGCCGACGAGGCCGGTCGTGGCGATGGACGCACCGTCGTGGCCATTGCCACTGGGGCTGTCGCTTCCGCCGCCCGACAGGAACACCCGCTCGGGCACGAGCGGCTGCGTGCTCTTGGAGAGCGCGCTGCCGACGTGCGTGAGGGCGAACAGCCGCGGGTCGCCGTAGCTGCTGACCTTTTGCATCAGCACGGCGGCCTCGGAGAGGCCGACCTGCATGATCCGCTGGGCCTCGCCCTTGCCGGCGAGGATCGCCTGCTGGCTGTCGGCTTCGGCCAGGACGAGCGTCTGCTCGGCTTGCCGCCGCGACTGGGCGAGGTTGGCCTCGGCCATGACGATCTGCTTCTCGGCCTGCTTGCGCGCCCGCTGCAATTCGGCCTCGCCTTCGCTTTCGGCGATCTGGGCCTTCACGCGGGTGTTGGTCAGGCTGGTCTGCATGTCGGCCTGGGCCTGGGCCTCGGCCAGCTCGCGGCGTTTGTCCGACGCCTCGCGCTGCCGCTGGTAGGTCTCGAGCTGCTCGATCGAGAGCTGCCGCGTACGGAGCTGCTCGAGGAGCACCTCGATCTTGCCTCCCTGCTCTTCGGTGTCGGGCTTGCCGATCAGCACATCGACGCATTCGATGTCGAACTCGCGGAACTTCCGCAGCAGCTCCGCGCGGGCCTCGGTTTGAATGAGGTCGCGCTCGTGCAGCAGCTCCAGCATCGTCTTCTTATGGGCGATGTCGCGGAAGTAGGCCGAGAGCATCGGGTCGAGCGTCTGCGTGATCAGCTTCTTGACGTCGCCGAACCGCTGGATGACGTTTGGGGCCCGCTGGTAGTCGATGTGCACCACCACCGACAGTGGCAGCCGCGGCTCGTAAGCGTCGCGGGTCACCAGGTCGATCGACCGCAGCGACTCGTCGTAGCGATGGGCCTCGGATTTGCCGGTGACCCAGTGCAGCACGAAGTTCGTGGTGGGCACCAGGACGATGTTGCCGGCATAAGTGTTGAAGGCATATTTTCCCGGCCCGAAAGGCCGCTCCCAGACACCGCGGCGGCCCTCGGCCACGCGCTCGCCGTGGCGAAACGCGATGCCCGACAGGTCGTCGCCCGCCTGGCCGTAATAGCTGACCACCACGCCGACGTACCCGATGGGCACGACCGTCTTGGGAATCAGCTCGACCGTGGCGAACCAGCGGTTGATGAAATAGGTGCCGTCGGTGATCGGCTGATACTGCCGGCCGCGGCGGCCCCCTCCGTCCAGGAACCGCTGCGGATCCTGGAAGTTGTTGTGATAGTTGGTCTCGCCGACGTCGGCGCCGACCGCCGGGGCAATGATCTCGCCCACGGCCAGCGACGGACCGTCATGCACCGTCACGATGCCGATGCTATCGACCGTCATCGGCTCTTCCGGATGCAGCGGGTTCGCCGCCTTGACCAGTTGGCCGATCACGACCGGCGCAAAGCCGCCGATCTCGGAGAGCTCTTCCTGCCACGAGCGGACGGTGGCCAGCTCGTGCGGCGTCAGGAGGCTCCGCAGCGTGTAGGCGGCGTTCTCGGTGATCACCACGAACAGGGCCGGGTTGACCGCGTACACGCCTTCGCGAACGATGACGAGTTGGCGGCCGCGTTGGCCGCGGCGCTGGGACTTTTCATCGCCTTGCAGGAATGCTCGGGCATCCTGAAAGTTGTTGCAGGCGACCGCGTGGCATAGCGTCTGGCTCGGCGACAGCGGCTGGCCGTCGCGGGCATAGACGTAACCGATCTTGCCCTGCGACACCGTAACCAGCGGGCACAAGTGCACGCGGTACTGCCACCGCCAGAGGCCAAAGTGGATGCCGCCGCGGAGCAGATCGGCCTGAAAGCCGGCCTCGCCCTTGAGAGCGAGGATCTGGCCCTCGGGAACCGAGCCCTTGGCGGACCACAGCTTCTCGACCACGCCCACCGAGTGGTTCGGAATGAACCGCAAGCTGAGCCAGGCTGCAAGCAGCAGCGCGAAGGCCGCGCCGATCAGCACCACGCCGGATATGCCGATGGTGCTGATCACATTGGAGATTTGCGCTAGGGGAGCGCCGAACCCAAAGACTAGGAGAGACATAACCGCCTCCTGTAGGGCAGAACCTGCGTCATAGCCGCGCGCAGCGCGTAGCAGGATACCCTACGTCAAAACTCTGGGGGCGATCTGTCCGAGCGGCGGACGAAGATGCCCTTTCAATTCTGGACGGCGGCACACGCCGCAGTCCGCCGACGAGGTTAGCTGTCGGGCTAGGGCTTGAAAGTACCCTGGCTGGAATGTGGGGCAGACATTCGTGTCTGCCTTGCGGCTCGCTGGGCCGCTCCAACCTGCGCCCCGGAGTTGGCTACTCGCCAACTCATTGGTTCCCCCGCTCCCGCACTTGCATGCAGGATTAGGCTGCTAGTCAGAGATTATATCGTCAATTCTAGGCCTTCCTTGGGGTGCAAACGGGACGCCAAGGTGGCGTTTGGGCGCAACTGGCTGTCGGGATTGCGGTTCCGTCAACCGCCGTTAGTGGGGGTCGGCCCAGTAGAGGGGCTTTTTATTTCGAGACGTTAATGCAAAAAGCAGCCGCCACAATCGTCATCTTCGCGTGTTAGAACTTGTTCGGACAAGTTTCGACATCTTGGGAGGACTTGCTCGTGAGATCTTGGTATTCGCTCGCTGCGACTGTGCTGCTCGCCACGATTTCATCCGCTCGCGCCCAGTCACCCACGGCTCTGGCCAACTGGGGCCAGTGGCGCGGGCCGCTCGGTACTGGCGCTAGCCCGCAAGGAAATCCACCCACCGAGTGGAGCGAGACCAAAAACGTCCAGTGGAAGGTGCCGATCCCCGGCCACGGCACCTCTACGCCAGTGATCTGGGGCGACAAGGTCTTCGTGCAGACGGCGCTGTCGGCGCGAAGCTCGGCGGGCTCGTCGTCGGCCAAAGGCGATGCACCGGCGAAGAAGGGCAAGGGCGGATTCGGAGGCGCACCGCCGCCCACCGAGCCGTATCGCTTCGTGCTGATGTGCCTTGACCGCAATACGGGCAAGACGCTCTGGGAAAAAGTCTGCCGCGAGCAGGTGCCGCACGAGGGCTTTCGTCCGGGCGACGGCAGCTTCGCCGCGGCGTCGGCAATCACGGACGGCCAGAGCGTATTCGCCTTTTTCGGGTCGCGCGGGCTGTTCTGCTTCGACATGAGCGGCGCGCTGAAATGGGAAAAGGACCTCGGCGATCAAGAGACCCGCAACGATTTCGGCGAAGGCGCCACGCCCGCACTTCACGGCAACACGATCGTCGTGCCCTGGGACCATGAGGACGAGGACTTCGTCGTGGCCCTCGACAAGCGCAGTGGCGATGAACTGTGGCGGCAGCCGCGGGACGAGCCGACCGGCTGGGCCACGCCGCTGATCGCGGAGCACGGCGGCTCGCCGCAGGTCATCACGATCGGCACCAACCGCACCCGCAGCTACGACCTGGCCAGCGGCAAGCAAATCTGGGAGACCGAGGGGCTGACCGCCAACGTGATTCCCACGCCCGTCGCCGCGGGCGGCGTCGCCTATGTGACCAGCGGCTTTCGCGGCAGCAAGCTCCTGGCGATCAAGCTCGGCGCGACCGGCGACATCACCGGCACGCCCGCCGTCCTATGGCGGCTCGATCAGGACACTCCCTATGTACCTTCGCCACTCCTTTCAGGCCAGCGGCTCTATTTCTTCAAGAGCAACAACAACATCCTGACATGCCTCGATGCCGCCAGCGGCAAGCCGCACTACAGCGCCCAGCGAATCGATGGGCTGGGCACCGTCTATCCCTCTCCCGTCGCCGCAGCAGGGCGCGTCTATCTCACCGATCGCCGCGGCAAGACGGTCGTGATCAAGGACGCCAACCAGCTGGAGGTTTTGGCGACAAACTCAATCGCCGAGCCGATCGACGCTTCGCCCGCCGTCGTCGGCAAGCAAATGTTCCTCCGCAGCCATTCCAGCTTGTACTGCATCGCGGAGAAGTAGCGCCAGCAGCCAGCTAACTGGCATTGACGCCTCGCCGCCAAGCGAATACTGTATGGCCCCTCACGATTCAGAACCCTTTCAGCCCCACTTCTAGGGGATTTGTGGTGATTTCGCCGCGGAACTGAACGCAAGGGACTTGCGTCTATTCATTTCTTGGAGGGAACCATGAATGCATATCCACGCAGCCGCGGCTTTACTCTCGTGGAGCTGCTCGTCGTGATCGCCATTATCGGTGTGCTGGTGGCCTTGCTGCTGCCAGCCGTGCAGTCGGCCCGCGAAGCCGCCCGGCGGATGCAATGCTCGAACAACCTCAAGCAGCTCGGCCTGGGCATCCACAACTTTCACGACACGTTCAACCTGTTCCCCTACAACTATCAGCTGATCGGGACGAACGCCTGGGAGGCAGCCAGCGCCCACTATCAGATCCTGCCGTATATCGAGCAGCAGAATCTCCAGAGCCAGTTCCAGATTCCGCCGACGTCCCGGCCCGGCCAGCCGGCCGGCGCCGCTGCGGGCGACGCGGCCATGTGGACCTCCAGCTGGAACGGCCCGATGAACACGCCCGTTAAGACGTTCCTCTGCCCCTCGGCGCTCAAGGGCCCGACGCGGGCCCAGGTGATCTGGGGCGGGCCCGGCAGCAACTACGGCTGGTGCACGGGCAGCCGCGTGCAGGTGGTTTGGGTCGGCAGCGCGTTCAACGGGATGATCGCCTACCAGCACGAGCGGCGGATGAAGGACGTGACCGACGGCCTGAGCAACACGGTGCTGGCGTCGGAGTTTCTCGGAGGCAGCGGCACGAACTTCGGCACGGCAAAATATCCGTTCGACGTGTTCTACGCGGGCGACGCGCCGTTCAATGCCGTCGCCGACAAGGATTTTCCGACGCCGGCCGAGCTGGACAACATCGGCGCGGCGGCCCTGCGGATGGATGGCGGTGGCTTTCGCGGCAACGTCGGCGGCAGCTGGGCCTGGTACGCGGCGGGCCATTCGACCTTCAACACTGCCGCCACGCCGAACTGGAAGTATCCCACGGCCGGCGGCGCGTGCTGCCCCGGCGGCGCACAGGACTGGTTCGACGGCGTGATTCCCGCGCGGAGCATGCACCCCAACGGGGTCACCGCGCTGCTGGGCGACGGCTCGGTACGGTTTGTCATCAATACCGTCAATCTGCTCACGTGGCAGCGCCTGGGCGCTCGCGACGACGGGCAGGCGTTGGGCGAATTCTAAGCGCCACATGCGGCGGGGGACGTTATGAAGCGATTGCTGCTGGCCGCCGTGTGTGCTGCCTCGCTGGCCGTGCCGCTGGGTTGCAATCGTGGAACGCCAACCGTGGAATCGGTTCAGGCGCCTGCCCCAGATCCGCTCGCCGAAGCCAAGGCGATCCTGACGAACTACGCCAAGGGCCGGCCCGTCACCAGCGAGGCGGAGTCGTTCGCGGATCTCGCCCAGCGCGTGAAGGACAAGGACCCCGCCAAGGGCGAACTGCTCGACAAGGGCTTGCAGTCGATCAAGGCCAATCCGGCTTCAGCCAGGTCCAAGGCCACGGAACTGCTGAAGAAGTTGTAAGGCGATTCGCCGCCCAGCGGGCCGAGAATCAGCCGGCACGCCCACCGTCCGCGATCGGCCAGTGCGCGGCGATTTTTTGGCGGAGGAAGGCGACACTGGCGGCGAGCTCGTCCAGGCCGTTCTCGCCATCCTCGATGCTGATCCAGCCGTCGAAGCCGGCGGAGGCCAGCTCGCGGAAGATGGCGTCGTAATCGTTGAGGCCGCGGCCGATGACGCCGTGGCGGAGGCGTTTGGCGTAGCCGACGCTCGATTCTTCGCGGCGCAGATCGGCGAGCGTCCCCTCGGCCAGGTAGCGGTCGCTGGCGTGCATCGTGCGGACGCGGTGCTTGACGCGGCGGAGCAATTCCAGCGGGTCCTCGCCGGCCAAGAGCGTGTTGCTGGGATCGTAGTTGACGCCGAAGCGCGGCGAATCGATCCGCGCGACCAGCTCGCAGAAGACGTCCATCTCCTGGGCGAATTCCGGATACTGCCAGTAGTTGTCCTTGTAGTGGTTTTCGATCACCAGCGTCACGCCGCACCACTCGGCGTGCGGCAGACAAGCTTGGATAGCATCGGCGGCGTAGGCCAGGCCCTCTTCGCGGCTGACTTCGGGCCGCCGCTGGCCGGACAGGACGCGGCAGAACTTTGCGCCGAGCGCCGCGGCCATGGTGATCCAGGACTTTTCCTGCTGGACCTGAGCGCGGCGAAAGTCAGCATCCGGATGCGTGAAGTCCGGCGAGCAGCAGAGCATGGGGATCGCCAGACCCGCCGCCTCGGCCGCCTGCCGCGCGGGCTGCCAATTGGCCTCGTCCGCCAGGTCCAGGAACCCGGCATAAAACTCCAGCCCGTCAATTTCCAGCGTGCTGGCCAGCTCGATCCAGGCCCACAACGTGAGCGTCCCCGTCTTGCACAGCGGGTCCATCCAGGCCTTCGGAAACGCGGCCAGACGGGGCATAGCGGAGCCCCATGCTCAATTTACATCGAGTTTGAAGTTCTTATTTCGCTCTTTGACCTCGACCTTGAGCGTTGATGTCTCGCGAGAATTGTATTTGCGAACCAGCTCGGCCGCATCTGGCGAGCGTTTTGGTGGCGCCGCACCGCTCAAGGCTGCCGTGGGGTCGACCATTCCGCCTTCGTCCACGAAATAGACAGTATGCGTATCCACCTTGGCGCCGTCGAATTGCTCATCGTAGTCGAGAACGAAGTGGCCATTCTGATCCGTAACTGCCCAGCTCGGCCGACCGGTGGTGGGGCAGAAGAAAATCTTGATGTTCGGAATCGGTTTGCCTTTGTAGGTCAATGTGCCTTCGATTTCGACGATGTCAGGAGCGTCGGAGCGGCATCCCAGAAGCATCGCCAGCGAAACACAAACGCCCAGCCACACCAATGAGCGGAACATCACTGCTCCTTCCGGGAATGAAAGACTCAAGGTGCGGGTCAGATTTCAGAATTGGCCGCCGTTCGGTTCGCCGCCGAGTCGCGAATAGGTGTTCTCGTAGATGACGCTATCGATGTGATTGCTGACCCAAACGACGTGGCCATCCACCATGGTGGCCTGCACGCCCGATGGATGCTGGCTCGCCGGAGCGCGGGTATTGTTCTGAGTGTCGTTCGGAGGCGAGAGGACATTGGCGTTCGTTCGCGACTGGACATAGCCCTGCGAGGCATGGTGAGTCCAAATAAAGTGATTAGCGCCTTTCAGCCGCGGGAGCCAACTCTGATTCTTATAATGGCCGGCCTCGAGGAACAGGAACGTATTGCTCGTTCCGTCGGTGA
>DASRJB010000452.1:0-2065 GCA_035649715.1 Pirellulaceae bacterium | reverse complement strand
TCAGGTGGGCCAGAGCCAGGCCGCGGCTCTGCAGCAGCCCGAGCAGTGCCGGCAGCGCCACGTGCGGCTGCGTGACGGCAAGGCTGTACGTTTCGCCCTGGCAGCGGGCCGTGCGGACCGCGGGCAGTTGCGCCAGCTCGGCCTCGCTTAGTGGAGGCGATCCACCGGCGAGGGCAAAGTCAACGATGTTCTCGCCGCCGAGCTGGGCGATGAGCTGGGCCGGCGAGCCGAGGGCGATTGTCTGCCCATGATCGACGATCGCCACGCGGTCGCAGAGCCGCTCGGCTTCGTCCATGTAGTGCGTCGTGAGCATCACCGTGCGGCCGGTCTTGCGGAACTGGCCGATCACCTCCCAGAGCTGCCGCCGCGATTGCGGGTCGAGGCCGGTGGTCGGCTCGTCGAGGAACAGCAGCCGCGGATCGCCGACGAGGGCGCAGGCCACGGCCAGCCGCTGCTGCTGCCCGCCGGAGAGCTTGACGACGTAGCTGTTGACTTTTTCCTCCAGCGAGACGCGGCCGATCGCCTCATCCGGCGTCAGGCCCGATTGATAGAAGCTGCGAAACAGCGTTACCGTCTCGCGGACGGTCAGCTTGTCGGCCAGCCGCGTTTCCTGCAGCGAGATACCGATCTGCTCGCGAATTTCGTCGCCGTTATGGTCCCAGCGGCGGCCGAGCACTTCGACTTCGCCGCTGGTGGCGTCGAGCAGCCCCTCGACGATCTCCATCGTGGTCGTCTTGCCCGCGCCGTTCGGCCCCAGGAGGCCAAAGCACTCCCCCTCCTCGACCGCCAGATCCAGCCCCCGCACCGCCATCACGGGCGGCTTGCCCGGATAACGCTTGACGAGCTGTCGGCAGATGATGGCGTGAGGCATAGGCGAACCCATCAGGATGACAGCCCGCTGCGAAACCGCCAAGTCCGGGCGGCAACCAAACCTGGCCGCGACTCAGCGAGCGACGCCGCCCTGACTTTGCCCTTAGCAGGAAAGCCATCGCCCGCCGATGTCGTCAGAAGTCAGGTAAGGATAATTGCTTGTGCTTCGGCCGGCTGGCGTCCCCTTGGACGCTCGAATTCCAATCCTAACCCCTTCCGCGGCGAGCGTTTACGTCCAATAAACTCTCGCCAAATGCCGTTTGAGTTAAAAGCGTTAGAGAGGTCCTTCGGGAAATATCCTTACCCCCGCAGCCCCTCTCGCGCGCGAGCGTCGGCCGGCGGTGCAACGGCAGAATCTTCGCCCTTATTAAACATCCATCCACTATAGTTGTAAAGAACACAAAATCCCGGCAAAACAACGCTCGTTCGATCGCGACCTCACCCGAGAATGCCTCACGTGTTAAACGCCAGTCCACATAGAAAGTATCGTACGGTTTGCCGCAATCTTGGGTGTTTTTTGCGGGTCCGTTTTCATTTGACTCGATCCTTCTGCCAACGGTTTGCTGCCGGTCGCATCGGCGCATTACGATACGTCCAACAAGCCTTGCCGGAGAACTGCCCATGACACGCAGCGCCTACTATGGGTTCGCACTCCTTTGCTCGCTCCCCGCATTTGCAGTCGCCCAGCAGCCCGCGGGCGACCAGCCGGTGAATACCTGGGTGCAGCAGAGTCCGCGCGACGGAAAGCCTTCTCCAAATTTCCCCTATGAGGGCAGCGGGGCCTACGACCCGATCGGCAAGCGGTGGATTCATCACGCGGGGCACGACGGCATCCCGCAGAGCTTCCACACGTTCACGTTCGATCTCGACGGCGGAGCGTGGGAGCAGAAATTCCCGCCGACTTCGCCGCCCGGCGTCTGCTGCGTGGACGGCACGAACTGCTTCGATACGGCGAACCGGCGGTTCGTCCGCTTCCCCGGCGGCTCGCTCGGCCACGGGTTTCAGTGGAGCCGCGGCGTCAAGCTGAAGGAGTCGGCGGTCTGGCTCTATGACCCGGTGACCAACGGCTGGACCAACATGCGGCCTGGGCCGTATGGCCAGCCGGATTCGCGGCAAACGGTTGGCGGGCTGGATAGCGGCGCGACCTACGATCCCGAGCACGAGCTGGCTTATACGTTCGGCGGGCAGTCCTCCA
>DASRJB010000451.1:0-6761 GCA_035649715.1 Pirellulaceae bacterium | reverse complement strand
GGAAGCGGACGCGCTCAAGTGCGGCGCACTGGCCACGCCCTTTGGTTGCGATTGGGACGGCGACGGCGACACGGACATTGTTTGCGGCAACACCGCG
Source organism: Pirellulaceae bacterium (assembly GCA_035649715.1). Lineage (GTDB taxonomy): Bacteria > Planctomycetota > Planctomycetia > Pirellulales > Pirellulaceae > CAYLLN01. Next base: position 6,664 of record DASRJB010000451.1, on the reverse strand, counting down.
GGCTACATCGAGTTGTTCGAAAACCTGAGCGGGCTGAAGGTCGCAGAGCCAAAATGGGCCGCCCCGCGGCGGCTAGAGGCCGGCGGCAAGACGTTTCGCGTCATGGCCGGCGAAAATGGCAGTGTGCAGGGCCCGGCTGAAGCCAAGTGGGGATACACGACCCTCAACGTGGCCGACTGGGACGCCGACGGCTTGCCGGACATCGTCTTCAACTCGATCTGGGGCAAGGTGCAGTGGCTGAGGAACGTCGGCACGCGGACCGCGCCGCGGCTCGCCGAGCCGCAGCCGATCGAGGTCGAGTGGGCCGGACCGACGCCGAAGCCCGCCTGGGTCTGGTGGCACCTGCAGGGGAAGGAACTGGTCACGCAGTGGCGGACGACGCCGGTTGTCTATGACTTCACGGGCGACGGCCTGCTCGACCTGGCAGTGCTCGACCAGGAGGGCTATCTGGCGCTGTTCGAGAGGGCGAAGTTGGACGGCAGGCTGACACCGCGAGCGCCCCGCCGCGCCTTCGTCGACGAAGGCGGCAAGCCGCTGTGGCTGAATCCGAGGGCGGCGGGCGCCAGCGGGCGGCGGAAGCTGTGCGTCACCGACTGGGACGGCGACGGGCGGTTCGATATCCTGCTGAACTCGGCCAACGCCGATTTCGTGCGGCAAATCGGCCAGCGCGGCGGCCAGTGGGTCTTCCAGAACGCCGGCGCGCTCGCCCCGACGAACATCGAAGGCCACGACGTCAGCCCCGCCACCGTCGATTTCGACGGCGACGGCATTCCCGATTTCCTCGGCGGCGCGGAAGACGGCCGGCTGTACTTCTTGCGGAACCCGCGGTCGAAGTAATCACTTACAGCTCTCGCCGGATCTTGCAGCCGACGAGCGGATCGACCATGACGGCGGTGGCGAGCTGCACCGATTCGGCGCCCGCGGCGAGATAGTCGCGGACGTGCTCGGCCGAAGAAATGCCCCCGCAGCCGGTGATTCGCGTCGGTAGCCGCTGCTGCTTGATGATCCGGGCGAATCGGGCGACCTGGGCCAGCGAGGCGGCGCGAATCGACTCGCCGCCGATGCCCCGCGACTGGCCGCCGAAGAGCGGCGCGCCATCGGTGCGGCGGACCTTCGCGGAGATGGTGTTGGTCATGGCGAGGGCATCGGCGAAAGGACCAATCGCGGCGATCAACTCCCCGGCCAGGTCATCGCTCTCGACCAGCCCGATCTTGATCGAGTAGGGGGCCCTGCCGATCGCCGCGCGGACCCGCTGGGCAACGAGGCCCGCGCCGGCCGGCTGCTGGTAGAGCTGCCCATCGACCGTCGTCACGTTGGGGCACGAAAAGTTCGTCTCCGCCACATCCGCGCCGCTGTCGAGCGCCCACTTCGCGCAGCGGGCGAAGTCGTCCGCCAGGTCATCCAGCGTCCAGCCCGGCTGCTGCGTGGCAACGACAGAGACCGAGAGCAGTTTTTCCTTCGGCAATCGCCGGCGGGTCCACTCCACGTCGGCCCGCCAGTCGGCCGGCTCCCTTGAGGGCATCCCAAAGGAGATCGCCCAGTCGCCCCGCATCTCGTCCATCGCCGCGAGCGTCCCGCCAGCCGTATGAATCGGCCCCGTTTCGACGGGCTGCAAGTTCGGCAGGTCGTAACACTCGCGAAACCGGCTGCGGGTCGTCTTGTACGTCAACAGGTCGAAGCCGAGGGCCGCGTAGTACAGAATCCAGCGGCCGTTGAGCAGGGGCCCCGCCGAGATCCCCAGCGGTGAGCCGACCGGCCGCCGGCAAACCGTCCACGATCCGCCAACCGGCGGCACGTCAACAGCGGGCGGCGAATCCGGCGCGTGGTCGTAGTTCCAGCGATACGTCTGCGTGCGGTCGTAGCGGGGCAGTTCGTCTGGCATAGATAACAAACCACGAAAGACACGAGACACACGAAAGAATTCGAATCACTTTCGTGTATTTCGTGTCTTTCGTGGTAATCCTTCACTTCGCCTTCGTCGGCGGCGGCTCGACGGCGGCCGGCTTGAAAGTCGCCAGGTCCGGCAGCGTCGTGCGGACGCCTTCCTTCGGCACTTCGAGCTTCGCCGACCAGACGATGCCGTTCAGGATTAGCCGCCGCAGATCCTCGTTCTGCCAGTTTTTGTAGAAGTGTGGCATGACGATGCCGACGCCGCGGCCGCCGTCCGGCCGCGACACGGCCCAGGCCACGGCTTCGCGGGCCGGAGCCTCCGGCGGCAGCATCGACGTGGCCAGGATCGTCACGTTCTTCGCCGGGCCCTCCTTGCCGAAGTAGTTCTTGATGTACGGCTCGTCGCGAATCGTGAACGCCCTCCAGCCGCGGAGCACTGGATGGTCGCCGCCGTCCGGTTCGATCGTGGCGGAGTCGAAGATGCGGGCGATCGACTGATGATGCGGGCAGCGAGTCGCAAAATAGCCGCCCATCCAGCGCAGCAGCGGATGGTCGCCTTCCGGCGTGACGTGGCTCGCGCCCAGGCCGGTGGCGTAGTGGTAGCAAACCAGGCCGCAGCCGTGATCCATCATCGCGGACAAATCCGCCATAATCCGCTCGCGATCCGGCATCTCGGCCGGCGGGAAGCGGTCGCCGGTGAAGACGACGCTGGCGACCTTCTGCAGCCGCATCCGATCGTCCGGCCACTTGTCGATCACTTCGGCCTCGATGCCGCTGACGTTCTCCATGTGCTCCAGGCAGTGCTCGATCAGCCGTCCGCCGGCGGCGACCTCATGCGTGCCCGGCGGATGCGTGCTCGGCCCGACGAGAATCAGCACCCTGGTCGGCTCGGCGGCAACGGCGAGACTACACGCGAGTAGGGCCAGCGGAGACAAGAGGCGAACCATCTTCATGACTCCCAGTTCAGATCCGGATATGTATCTTCTGCCGGTAGAGCCAATACAGAATCAGCCATTGCACGATCAGCACGGCTACACCAGCGACCACGTGGACGTATTCCTTGCCGAAAGCCTCAAAAATCTGCTGGCCGAAGTGAATACGAAACGAACGGAGGATGAACTGGTCGGGCCCGTGCGCCAGCAGGTACGCCGCTATCGAATTCGCGCCAATCACCCGCAGCGGGAAGCTCCACGAAGTCCAGCTGGTGACGTCGATGAACGTGTAGAAGAATGCCAGCAGCAAGAAGCACCAGCCACCGCTGTAGAGCGTCCAGGACGGCGTCCAGATTCGTTTGACGCACGGGCAGAGGCCGCTTTCGTGTGCCCCCAGGCCCAGCGCGATCAAGAGGCCGCCGACGGCGACGAACGAGCCGACCTTCTTCCAGGCCGCCTCATCCAGCCGCAGCCAGCCGCCGGCGATCAGTCCCAGGATCATCGTCGCGAGCGTGGGAATGAAGCTCAGCGTGGCATAGCCGCCGCCGTTGTGCGTGAAGGGCTGTTTTTTTTCGCGCGGGAAGAGATTCAGGAACCACGTGTCAAAGCCCCACGCCAGGTTGCTGTTTTTGTTCCAGTGCGATGCCAGACCACTGTAGTGATACTGCCAGTCCGCCGGTACGCCGACCTCTTGATAGTCGAAGTTTACCGGCGGCTCGTAGAGCGCGAACGCACCCCAATAGCCGACCAGAATCACCGCCAGCGCCAGCCACTGCCAGCGCTGCCTCGTCAGGCCCACCAAGAATAGCGGCACGTAACCCAGCCCGATCTGCGACAGCGTGTCCTCGAATGTCCAGCGAGTCTGCTTGTAGTCCATCGACCGCAGGAACACACCGAGCAGCACCAGGATCACCGCCCGCAGCACGGCGTGCGCCAGCATCTGCCACCGTGACTGCCCCTTGGCGACGCGGCTGGCGATCGAGAACGGCAACGCCACGCCCACCAGGAACGAAAACGACGGCTGAATCAGGTCGTGCAGCGTGCAGCCGGCCCACTCGACATGCGTCTGATGCCAGGCCAGGAAGTTCCAGAAATCGCTGGGATGGCCGGCCTCGATCAAGCCCTTTGCTACGGCGGACAATCGCAGCACCTCGGCCATCATCAGAAACATGACCAGGCCGCGATAGGCGTCGATCGATGCCAGCCGGGGCTGGGGCGCTGGCGGACTGGGCAACGGCGGTGCTACGGTCGTCATCGGTCAGGTCCCCAAGACGAGCACAGTCGCCAGATTGTTTGAGGCGCGGTAATTTTACCCGAGAGTGGTGTTTCATTGTAATCCGCCGATTTGCCGAGGTCCGATTGCCCGCACCGCAGATCCTGCCGCCGAAGCTTCAGCAGTGCCTGGCGGTCGCCGTTGCGCAGGGGGCGTCGGACCTGCACCTGGCGGCAGGCTATCAGCCGGCGATTCGCCTGCACGGCGACCTGGTCGAGCTGGCCGGCCCGCCGCTGGCCGAGGCGGAGCTGCAAGGCATGTTCTCGCAGCTCTGTCCCGGCGAGCTGTTTGCAAAGCTGCTCGCGCAGAAAAACCTCGACTGGGCGTTCGACGCCGAGCTGGACGGCCAGCTCTGCCGCTTCCGGGCAAACCTGTTCCACGCGGGCGGCTGCCTGGCAGCCTGCCTGCGGATCGTGCCGCCCAAGATTCCGAGCTTCGAATGGGCCGGCTTCCCGCGGCCGCTGGCCGAGAAGCTGGCGTTCCTCCGCGACGGCCTGGTGATATTCACGGGGGCGACCGGCTCGGGTAAAACGACCTCGCTGGCTATGATCGTCAACCTGCTCAATCAGGCGGGCGGCTACCGGATCATCACGGTCGAGGAGCCGCTGGAATACCAGTTCCCCCACGCGCCGCACTCGCTGGTCACGCAGCGCGAGGTCGGCCCCGACGTGCTGAGCTTCGCCGACGGGCTGAAATACGGCCTGCGTCAGGACCCCGACGTGATCCTGGTCGGCGAGGTTCGCGACCGCGAAACGGCCCAGATGGCCCTCAGCGCCGCCGAAACGGGCCACCTCGTCTTCACGACGCTGCACACCCGCGACGCCAAAGGGGCAATCAGCCGCTACGCCGACTTGTTCCCACAGGACGTGCAATCCGATGTGCGTTATCAATTGGCTTCGAGCCTGCGGGCCGTCGTCGCCCAGCGACTGCTGCCCGCCCTGGAACGCGGGGCGAAGCGGCACCTGGCCCTGGAAGTGCTCTGGAATATCACACCGATCGTGGCCGGCATCCGACAGGGGAAGCTCGAATCGATCGACAACTACCTGTTGACGAGCAAGGGCGAAGGGCTGATCAGCTTCGACGAATCGGTCAGGCAGCTCTTCCGTGCGGGCCTGATCACGCGGCAGATCGCGGAGCAGAACGTGCGGGACCTGGGATATCTCAATCGGTGAGTCGGTCGGTCAGTCGGTCGGAAAATCCACCGACCAACCGACCACCGATTTACCGACCGACCGCGCGCTTAGCGATTGTCCCTAAATCAACGAGCGCCGCGCGCGGGCCGGCCTTGCGGACCAGGTCGCAGATCAGGTCGATCGCGCGAAATTCGGGATCGACGACGTAGAGACACGAAGGGTGGGCGAGGAAGTCGAAGACCGCGCGGTTCTCGATGGTCCATTCCACGCAGAGGCGGATGGCCCGCAAGAACCACTCCAGCCGCCAGCGGCCGGTGCGGAACGCCCCGATGTCGCTGATCGGGCTCATGGGCACTTCGATCAGGTCATCGGAATATGCGAAGGGCTGCGCCTTGGGCAGCGCGGCAACAATGCTGTCGAGCACTTCCGCGCTCGGCTCTTCCATGGCGGCCGAGTTGGGATGCGGTGGATAGAGGCTGCTGATCCACTTAAAGCCCAAGTCTTTCAAGATCGCACGGACGGCCGGATGCTCGCGCAGCCCGTCGCGAAAGCCACCGGGAGTGCGAAAGCCCGCCGGCTCCATGCCCAGGCGCGACTTCATCGCCAGGTTGGTGAGCACGACGTTCTCGCGGATCGCCTCAGCGACCGACTGCCCGCGCAACAGCCACGGAGCGCGCTGGAAACGGAACTGCAAATCTTCGGGCCGTGCGGCAGTGACGTTGATATGGTCGTAGGTGTGGTTGCCCACCGGATGGCCGGCCTCGACGATTTCCTTGAGCCAGGTGACATCGGCCTGCTCGAAGACTCGGCCGACCGCGAAACAGTGCAGCACGCCGCCGGCCGCCTTCACCCGCTTCGCGGCGGCGGTCGTGTACCGCTTCGTCTCGTCGTTAAGATTGCCCTTCTCGTAGTCCCAGTGCGTCGTCTCCCAGGTCGGAAAGTTGCGGCTCATCTCCAGGTCGAGCGTAATCGCGACCAGGGCCTTATCCGATTCGGCCGCTCGCAGCTGCGCGGGCACAAGCGCCGCGGTGGTGGCCGCTGCGGCATTCCGCATCCAAGAGCGACGGGTGAGGAGCATGACTCCCTCGCTGGCGCGTCGGGTTAGTGTCACCGCGCGGCGGCGGGCGGGTCGAGCTTGACCCAGGAGACCTGCGTGATCAGGTGATTCAGCGCCGCGAGCGAGATGGTGGCGTTGACGGCAAACCGCGGCGAGCGGTTGGCGGGAAAGGTCGCCAGCGAGGCGTCGCCCACGAGGAACACATTGAAGTCGCGGGCCAGATTTTCGTAGCCGGCTGTCGTGCGGCAAAAGCACATGTCGGTCGCATAGCCAGTGAGCAGCACGTGGCGAATGCCGTTGCTTAGCAGAAACTTCTTCAGCGGCTCGTAACCCTGGGCGTCGTAGATAATCACGTCACTGGCGTGCACGTCCACGTCGG
>DASRJB010000450.1:0-5045 GCA_035649715.1 Pirellulaceae bacterium | reverse complement strand
CCTGCCCTAGGATAGGCCGCAGCCGCGAAGCCGCCAGGGGTGCCGCATGCCGAAGCCGACCGATATTCAGATCAGAAACGTGACGGTCGAAACGGAGCGGATCGACTACCGCTCGCCGATCAAGTTTGGCGGGCGGGTCGTGACGGATGCGGTGCTGCTGAACGTAACCGTGGAAGTCGAATCGGCGGGCGGGCGGCGGGGCAGTGGGTTCGGCTCGATGCCGATGGGCAACGTGTGGGCCTGGCCGAGCAGCGTCGTCTCCGTGCCGCAGTCGCTGGAGGCGATGTTGCAGTTTGCCCTGGCAGCGGCGGAGGCGGCCCGCGATCACCTGGAATTCGCACATCCGCTCGATTTGACGCGCCAGTTGGCCGCGGGGCATCCGGCGCTCGCCGCGGCGGTCGTGAAGAAGCTCAACCTCGCGGAGCCGATGCCCAAGCTGGCGGAGCTGGTCGCGGCGAGCCCGCTGGAAGCGGCGATCCACGACGCCTACGGCAAGACCCTGCAAGCCAATTCCTACAACGTGCTGGGGCCGGAGTTCGTCGCACACGACCTGGCCCATTACCTCACGCCCGAGTTCGCCGGCGAATACCTCGACCGCTACACGCTCCGCCATCCCAAGGAGAAGATGCCGCTGTATCACCTCGTCGGGGCGCTCGATCCGCTGGTCGACAGCGACATCAACCAGCGGCTGAACGACAGCCTGCCGGAGACACTGGGCGAGTGGATTCTGATGGACGGTCTGACGCACCTGAAGATCAAGCTCAACGGCGACGATCTGCCCTGGGATGTCGAACGCGTTGTCGGCGTTGAACGCGTCGCGGCCCAGACGCAGGCCTCGGCCGGCGTCACGTCCTGGAACTACTCGCTCGACTTCAACGAGAAGTGCGCCAGCGTCGAGTACCTGCTCGAATTCCTGCGGAAGCTCGAGGAGCGCTCGCCGGCGGCCTTGGGCCGCGTGCATTACATCGAGCAGCCAACGCACCGCGACCTGAAAAAGCACCCGGAAAACAAGATGCACAAGGCCGCGGCGATCAAGCCCGTCGTGATCGATGAATCGCTGACGGACCTGGAGAGCCTGCAACTCGCCCGCGAGCAGGGCTACAGCGGCGTGGCGCTCAAGGCGTGCAAGGGACAGACCGAGGCGCTGCTCATGGGCGCTGCCGCGCAGAAATATGACATGTTCCTCTGCGTGCAGGACCTGAGCTGCCCCGGCTGGTCGTTCCTGCACTCGGCCAGCATCGCCGCCCGCTTGCCCACGATCGTAGCGATTGAAGGCAACAGCCGGCAGTATTGCCCCGCGGGGAACCGCACCTGGGGTGAGCTGTATCCGAGCATGTTCCATATCACGGACGGGACGGTGGGGACAGGCGTGCTGACGGGGAATGGACTTGGGTTCTGATGGGAATGCAGAATTCAGAATGCAGAATGCAGATGGTCCCAACGAAGCGTTAGCACTCGACGGCGGCCAGCCGCTCGTGCCAGAAGGTCCGCCGCCGTGGCCGCGGCCGGATGAGGCCGTCGAGGCGGCGCTGGCAGCGGCTTATGCCGATGGCAGCTGGGGCAAGTATCACGGCCCGCATTGCGAGCGGCTGCGCGAGCTGCTCTGCCAGTTGCACGGCGTAAAGCAAGCCTGGCTCTGCTCGTCCGGAACGATTGCCGTGGAGCTCGCGCTGCGCGGCCTCAGGATCGGCGTCGGCGACGAGGTGATCCTCGCCGCCTACGACTTTCCCGGAAACTTCCGCGCGATCGAGGCCGTCGGCGCGGCGCCCGTGCTCGTCGATCTCGCGGCGGGAACTTGGACGATCGAGGCCGAGCAGGTCGCGGCTGCGATCGGGCCGCAAACGAAGGCGGTCATCGTCTCGCATCTGCACGGCTCGCTGGCCGACATGCGCCGGCTACGCGAGATTGCCGACCAGGGCGGGCTGGCGATCGTCGAAGACGCCTCCCAGGTTCCCGGTGCGACGATCGCCGGCCGGCCGGCGGGCTCCTGGGGCGATGTGGGCGTGCTCAGCTTCGGCGGCAGCAAGCTGCTGACAGCCGGCCGCGGTGGGGCGCTCGTCACCCATCGAGACGACGTGCTCCAGCGCGTGCGAATCTTCTGCGAGCGCGGCAACGACGCATTTCCGCTGAGCGAGCTGCAAGCCGCCGTGCTCGCGCCCCAGATTCCGCAGCTGGCAGCCGCCAATCGGCAGCGCCTTTCCGCCGTGCACCGCCTGCTGGGCGCGTGCGGCGCGATGCCCGGGCTGATTCCCCTGCGGCTCGCCGACTCTGCCGACCTTCCGGCTTTCTACAAGTTGCCCTGGCTCGTCGCGGGGAACAGCGACGAATGCAGCTCGCCTCATTTCGAAGAGCGCCGCCGCTGGTTCATCGCGGCTGGAAGGGCCGAGGGGCTCGCCCTCGACGAGGGCTTTCGCGGCTTCGTGCGGCGAAGCGCTAGCCGCTGCCGCACGGTCGGCGATTTGTCCCACGCGCGCTGCGCCAGCGCGGGGACGCTGCTGCTGCATCACCCCGTGCTGCTCACGGGCGGCGACACGATCGACCGCGCGGCGCTCGCTTTGCGCAGAATCGCCGCGGCGAAGCAGCATTAGCGGCTGAATACTATTTCGCCAGGCCCGGAAGGGAGAGGGCCAAGCCATCGGCCGATTGGTGATAGCCGACGGCGGCGCGAGCGTGCGGACCGTCGCCGCCCGTGGCCTTCAACTCGCCGCGGATGATGCGGACCTCGGAAGGGGCTTCAATCCCCAGCGTCACGCGATTGCCCGCCACTCGGCTGACTACCACGGTAATGTTGTCGCCAATGACGAGCCGTTCGCCAATTTTTCGACTGAGCACAAGCATGAGCACGATCCTCCTTGAAAGGTTGGTCGCCGGCCGAATTGCGGGTGGCCAGCTTGCGAATCATCCGCCTGTTTCACTTTTCCAGCGTTTCGAAGTATGGCCCCCCGGCACCATTCGCCGCCGTCAAGTCGGCAGTCAACGTTCGTGCGGCCAGAATGCAGCAACGTTCGGGCCGACCGCATGTTTCTTGAATGAAAATTGTAGTGTCCCCCGATTTTTGTTCGAAATCCTGGAATTTTGCGCCATGCGAAAGTCAGTCGCGGGTCCGCCAGCTCTCAACACCCTTCGCTAGCGGTATCTGCATGCGTCCATAAGTGAGACTCGCGTCCCACATTGAGCGCGTTCAAAGGACATGCTGGCAGCCAAGCGACCAGCTTGACGCCCACGCATCAGCCGCGACTTGCATCCGGTGGCGCTGTGCCGTACCGTCAACGGCATCGTTCGTGGCAGTCCCTCTTGTGACACCCATCGTACCGATGTTGATACGTTGCAGTTTTCCGTTGCTCCTGTGCCTCGCTTGCTCCTGTTCTGCCGGCGCTGATTCGGTGGAGGACCTGCTTCAGCAGGCCGCCCAGGCCTCGCAGCGGGGCGAACATCAAACCGCCATCGCGCGGCTGTCGGACGCGATCCAACAGTCGCCGATGACGGCGCTGCCCTGGTATCTCCGCGGCCGGGAGCACTTTCGCACCGGCAAGATCAAGGAATCGGTGGCCGATTTCGACCGCTACGTGCAGCTCGCGCCCCGGGCCGAGTCGCAGCAGTGGGAGCGCGGCATCGCGTACTACTACGCCGGCGAATACAAGAAGGGCGCCAAGCAGTTCGCAGATTACCAGACCTTTCACGACCAGGATGTCGAGAACTCGGCCTGGCGGTACTTGTGCGTCGCGAAAGACGAAGGGGTCGAACAGGCCCGGAAGAATCTGCTGCCGATTAAAAGCGACACCCGCGTCCCGATGATGAGCATCTACAAGCTCTACCAGGGCGAGAACAAGCCCGAGGAAGTGCTGGCCGCCGCCGGCGGCGACAATCAGGCGCTGTTCTACGCCCACCTCTATATCGGCCTCTGGCACGAGGTCAACGGCCGTCCGGCCGAGGCGAAGTCGCATATCCTGGAAGCCGAAAAACACAAGATCTCTCACTACATGTGGGACGTAGCGCACGTTCACGCCGAGCGGCTGCGGGCCGAGAAATAGCCGCTCACGGTCCTCGGAGCGCTTCGGCCAATTCCGCCCCGGTGGCAAATCGCTGGGCAGGCGGCTTGCACAAGGCCTTCACGAGAATCTCTCGCAGCCGCGGGTCGATGGAGAACGCGGGCACGGGCACTGGTTCGGGGCTGGCGACCTGCGACAAAACCTCTGCCGCGCTGGCCGCTGTGTAGGGCGGCCGGGAATACAGCAGGAAATGCAGCACCGCGCCCAGGCCATACACATCCGTGCGCGGCGAAATCGCGCCCCACCGAGGATCGGCCTGCTCGGGGGCCATGAACGCGGGCGTGCCCCCTGCCGGCAACAAATCGGTGCGGTCGGACGAGAGCGGCATCGCCAGGCCAAAGTCCGTGACGCGAATCCGCCCGCCGGCGTCCAGCAGCAGATTGCCCGGCTTGAGATCGCAGTGGATCACGCCCCGCTCGTGGGCCGCGTGAACGGCCCGCGCCGCTTCCGCGACCCAGGCTCCGGCCCGTCGCGGCTCGACCGTTTCGCCGCGGGCGACCCTCTCCAAATCGCGCCCCGGCACGAGGTCCATCAGCAGGAAGAAGCCGCCGCCTGGCGTGCGCCCCGCGCCGTGAACGGCCACGATCCCCGGATGATGGAGCTTGGATACCGTAAGTGCCTCGCGCAGGAAACGCTCAACTGCCGCCGGGTTGTCGCGGAGCGATTTCCGCAAGAACTTAACGGCGACTTCGTGACCGGTGCTGCGCCGCAGTGCACGATAAACCCTGCCGCTGGCCCCTGCGCCGATCTGCTCGCGGAGCACGAAGTCGCTCCAGGGCAGCAGCGCCAGTGCCAGCAGCTCCTGCGAAACTTCGCGGCGCGGCTGGAGGCTGCGCGGCGGGGCGCGGCGGGCCGCCGTTGGTATGAAATCGCCGCCGGCGCGGGCCGTCAGCACGCGCCTCGCTTCGGCCAGGTCGCGCCGCACGGTCCGCTCGTGGCAGCCGAGCCGCTCGGCGATCTCCGCGTGCTCATAGCCTTCCAGCCGCAGGGCCAGCG
>DASRJB010000449.1:0-6957 GCA_035649715.1 Pirellulaceae bacterium | reverse complement strand
AAAGTCGAGTTGATGGACCTGGCGACGAATTTCCAGCAGCAAATCAAAGTGCCCGATGCCGCAGCCGCCAAGACGACGCTGATCGCCCTGGCCCAGCGGTTGAAGGAGCTGCCCGCGCCCGGCACGACACCAGCAACTTCCGAGACTCCGCCGGAAGCGCCGCCCGCCCCAGGCGGCGACCTGGCCAGACAGTGGAACGAGGCCCACGCCACCGCCGAGCCGCGCTACCTGGCGGCCCTGAAGAAAGGCGAGAGCAAGTTGACCAGCGAGCTCAAGGTCATCTTTGCCTACGCCACTGAGCGGGCTGAAGCCGGCGAGTACGACAAGGCCCTCGTGGCGATAAAGCGGCTGTTGCCCCTGCTGGAGCAGGCTGAGCGCGGCCCTGGCCCACAGGTCTCATCGCGGCTGGTCGAGTCGCGAAAGTTCCTCCTGACGCGATTCCAGAAGATTCGGGCCGACCTCAAGCAGGAGCTGGACTCGCTCCAGAAGGCAATCGCCGAATCCGCCGCCGACGACGATCCCACCGAACTGACAACCGCGATGCAGGGCTGGTTCGACCGTCTGCTCGACGAGTTGCAGAATGGCATCGACGCCTCGATTAATGCAGGCGACGACTTTCAGCAGGCTCAAGAAGTCATTCACGGGCTGCAAGCCGAAGTCGACGACGACGAGCTGATTGAACATCTGCTGGAAAACCCCCTGATCGACGGCGAGCAGTTTGTTAGCGCCATCAACGGAGGACTGGACGACATCGCCACCGAGCTCCGCGCCTCCGTGGAGGTCCGTTGAGACGTTCGCCAGCGAACACGCGGGATCGCCGCAGCGGCTCGAGTACCCCGACGAAAAGTCGGGGCCGCAATAACCTCCGGTGGTGCGCATGCTGCGCGGCTTTCACCTGCCTGCCGAGCGCCCGCTAGCGCCGCTCCATCGCGAACCGTTGCCGTTGGAACTCGGCTTGGGCCGGCTGGTGAGCAGTTGCAGGTTGCCGGGCCCGAGGAGGCTGTCGATGCGGTCCTGAAGCTCGCGCGTGACATCGATGCGGACGCGGTGAGACTTGAGATAGACGCGGCTGCCGTCTTCGAGGACGACCGCCAGCTGGAGCTCGCTGGAGCCGGGATACGCGCGGACGATCTCCTTGATCTGGTCGAGGGCGCTTTCGCCGTGCTCGCGCTCGTCGATGCGCACGACGATGCCCGTCGTGTATCGTGAATCGAGCTGGTCGAGCGTGATCAATTCGTTCACGACCAGGTTGGCCTCTTCGCCGCCGCGGCGGTCGATCACGCCGCGAACCAGCAGGATCGCATCGGGCGCGACGAGGTGGCCCATCTCGGCAAATTGTTCGGGCCAGACGATCGTGCGAATCGACCCGGCCACGTCTTCCAGGTCGAACATTACGTACTTCGACGGCTTACCGGGCTTCGGGTCGCGAGTCGTGGAAAACTTGAGGACCGAAAGCAGGCCCCCCAGGATCACCTCCTCGCGATCCTTGAGCTGCGGAATGTCGGCCGTCGAGTGCGAGCAATACTTGGCCAGCGTGTGCTTATGCTCGTCGAGCGGATGGCTGGTCAGGTAAAAGCCGAGGACTTCCTTCTCCTTCTGTGCCCGCTCGCGGTCGGGCCATTCGGGCAGATCGGGCAGCTTGACGCTGGTTTTCGCGGCTGCGTCGTCGTCACCGCCGAACAGCGACTTCTGGCCGCTCTTGCGGTCGGCTGCCAGCGAAACCCCGGCCTGCACGGCCCGGTCGATGGCAGCCGTCAGTTGCGAGCGCTTCCCGCCCAGCCGATCGAACGCGCCCGCCTTGATCAGCGTTTCGATCGTGGCCCGGCTAGCGCCTGTGCTGTCCACGCGTTCGCAAAAGTCGAACAGGTCGCGGAACGCGCCGCCTTGGCGGGCCGCGACGATAGCGTCGCCCGCGCTGCCTCCGCAGCCCTTGATCGCGGATAGTCCGAACTGGATCTTGCCGCCCGCCACCGTGAAATCGACACCCGAGCGGTTCACGTCCGGCGGCTCCACCTCGATCCCCATCCGCTGGCAATCCTCCAGATGTTCGACGAGCGAGTCCTTGGTCTTGAAATTCCGGCCGGGAATGTCGCCCGACAGAAGCGCGGCCATGAACTCGACAGGATAATGCGCCTTCAAATACGCCGTCATATAGGCGATGAGAGCGTACGCCGTACTGTGAGACTTGTTGAATCCGTACCCCGCAAACTTGATGATCAGATTCCAGAAGTCGCGGGCCTGTTGCTCCGTGAGGCCGTTGGCCTTGGCGCCGCTGACGAACTGCTCGCGATTCTTGGCAATCGTTTCTTCTTTCTTCTTGCTGATGGCCTTAATGCAGGTGTAGGCGGCCGCCAGGTCGATTCCACCCAACTCATTGAGAATCCGCATCACCTGCTCTTGATAGACCATCACGCCGTTGGTCTCGGAGAGAATCTTCTCGCAGACGGGATGGACGTATTCGGCGGACTTGCGGCCGTGCTTGACATCGACGTACTCTTGCACCATGCCGCCTTCCAGCGGGCCAGGGCGATACAGCGCGTTGGTGGCGATGATGTCGCTGAAGTGGTCGGGCTTCATCTTTTGCAGGAGGTCGCGGATGCCGCCGCTCTCGAGCTGAAAGATGCCTTTGGTTTCGCCGCGCTGTAACAGGGCAAATGTCCTCTTGTCGTCGAGGGGAAACTTATAAGGATCGACCCGCTGGCCGGTCGTCTGCTCGATCAGATCGACGGCCCTCGTCAGGATGGTGAGGTTCCGCAGGCCCAGGAAATCCATCTTCAAGAGTCCCGCGGCCTCGACGTCACCCATCGACCACTGGGTAATGATGTCGGCCTTATCCTTCACGCGGCAGAGGGGCACATACTCGGTGAGTGGCTTGTCGGCGATCACGACCGCGGCGGCGTGCGTGCCGACATTGCGGGCCAGCCCCTCGATCTTGCGCGCCAGGTCCAGCACTTCGCGCGCTTCCGCGTCCGAGTCATAGACCCTTTTCAGTTCGTCGCTCGACTGGAGCGCTTCGTCGAGCGAGATACCGAGCTGCTCCGGGACGAGCGCCTTGAGCGCGTTGACCCGCGGCACGGGCCAGCCCAAGACGCGGCCGACGTCGGTGATCGCGGCTTTCGCCGCCAGCGTGCCGAACGTGCCGATCTGGGCTACGTTTTCCTCGCCGTACTTCTCCTTGACGTAGCGAATGATCTCGCCGCGGCGGTCTTTGCAGAAGTCGATATCGATGTCGGGCGCGTCCTTGCGGTTGAGATCGAGGAACCGCTCGAAGAGCAGGTCGTACCTGATTGGGCAGACGTGGCTCAGATACAGCGCGTAGCAAACCAGCGCCCCAACGCCGCTGCCGCGGGCGGTCGCCGGCACCTGCTGTTCGCGGGCATGCCTCACGAAATCCCAAACGATCAGGAAGTAGTTGGGAAATCCCAGCTGGTTGATGACCGACAGCTCGCGCTCCAGCCGCTCGCGCACCACGCCCGACAGCTCGCCGCCGGGCAGCAGCTCCTCGTCGCCGGCATAGCGCTCTTTCAGGCCCCGGATGCACAATTCCCGCAGGTAGTCTTCCGCGGTCTTCTTCGGCGGCAACTGAAAGACCGGAAAATGCCGTTTGCCCAGATCCAGGTCGATGCCGACGCCGTCGGCAATTTCCTGGCTGCGGGCGACCGCGTCCTCCAGGCCTGGAAAATGCCGGTACATTTCGTCCGGCGAACGGAGATAGAACGAGTCGTTCTCCATCCGCATCCGATTCGTGTCGGTGCGGAACTTGCCCGTGTTGATGCACAGCAGCACGTCCTGGGCCACCGCGTCGTCCTGCTGCACGTAGTGGGCGTCGCTCGTTGCCACCAGCGGAATGCCGAGCCGCTTCCCCAGATCGACCGCCGCCGAGAGCTGCAGTCGCTGCACCTCCACGTTGTTGTTCATGATCTCCAGGAAGTACCGCTCCCCGAACACCTGCCGGAACCAGCCAGCGATCTCGCGGGCTTCCCGGAAGTCCTCTTCGCCGGCACCGCCCTTGATCAGCGCCAGGCTCAGCTCGCTCGAAACACACCCCGACAGGCAGATCAGCCCTTCGTGGTGCGCTTGCAGCAGCTCCTTGTCGATCCGCGGCTTGTAGTAAAAACCCTCCAGCGACGCGGCTGAGGCCAGCTTGATCAGATTGCGGAAGCCCGTGCGGTTCTGAGCCAGCAGCGTCAGGTGATAACTCGCTTCCTTGCTGTTGGCGGCGTCCTTTTTCTCGAAGCGGCTGCTGGGCGCGATGTAGGCCTCATAACCGATGATCGGGTTAATCCCTTCGTCCTTGGCCTTTCTATAGAAATCCAGCGCGCCATGCAGGTTGCCGTGGTCGGTTAGCGCCAGGGCGTTCATCCCCAGCTCCTTGGCCCGCTTCACGAGCGTGCCGATCTCGCTGGCCCCGTCGAGCAGGCTGTAGTGCGAGTGGCAGTGTAAATGAACGAAGGGGCGAGCGTCGGCCATGAAAGCGATCCGTGCTAAGAGAATCCAATCTACGCAATGCGGCTGGTGAGGCCGCCGTCGATGACGATGGTCTCACCCGTAATGTAGTCATTGGTGACCAGCAGCGCAACCACCTCGGCGACTTGCTCGCTCGTGCCCTCGCGGTGCAGGGGAATGCGGTGCTTCAGGTTCAACTCCTTGCGCTCGGCGGTCATGTCGGCGTGAAACCGCGTGCGGATGACGCCGGGGGCTACGCAATTGACGCGGATGTTGTCGTCGGCCAGGTCGCGGGCCAGGCTCCGCGTGAATTGCGGGATGGCGCCCTTGGCGGTGGCATAGGCCAGTGCTCCGGGCACGCCGCGAATACCCGCCGTCGAGGAGATGGTGACGATCGCGCCTTCCTTGTGTTTCTTGAGGTGCGGCAGTGCGGCCCTGACCAGGTAGAAGTTCGCATTGACGTGCAGATCCATCGTCTGCCGCCACTGCTCCGGCGTGATTTCCTCGATACGGCCCGGCGAAGGGCCGCCGGCGTTGTGCACGAGCACGTCGAGGCGGCCGAATTGCTGCACCGCTTTTTCGACGGCCATCGTGCAATCTTCCGGGCTGGTGAAATCGGCCGCCAGGAGCAGGCAACGCCGGCCCAGTTTCAGGGTGGCGGCGCGAACCTGGTGAGCCGGCTCGCCCAGATTACGTGCCGCAATCGCAACGTCCGCACCGCGGCAGGCCAGCTCAATGGCGATCGCCGCCCCGATCCCCATCGTGCCGCCCGTTACGAGCGCCGCTTTGCCTTGCAGATCCATGTCCAGCCTCTGAATCGAACTATTGGGCCTCGGCCATGTGCTGCATCCGCTTGGCAATCACCTCGTGGTCCAGCCGCACGATCTGGTCGTCGGCCGTGTGCTCCAGCCGGCCCAGGCCGTCTTCGAGTTGTCCGGCGAGGTTGAACTTCACGACGAATGCGCCGATTTGCAGCCCCTCATCGGAATAGACCGGCGGCCAGAACTCGTCGCCGCGGCGAGCCAAGAGCCGCGCGAGCATCCGCGTGGCCCGCCCCGAAAAGCCGCCCAGAGCCATTTCCATCCGCCCCTGCGACTCGCGGTGCACGTAAAACACGAACGCTGCATCCAGCTTGTTGGCCTCCCATTCACACGCCCCCCAGCCGCCGTCGGGCTGTTCGTAATAAATCCCTGGCTTTTGGCTGGCCTGGTTCTTGGCCACCTTCAGCCCGCCGAAGCACGAGGCGAATTGCGGGTCGTTGTCCCGGTACCGCAGGAAGAACGGGCAGCTGCGGCGGGCCGAGGCCGGCAGGCCGTCCTGCGATACGAACGGCTCGCAGCCGAAGGCCGAGGCGACCACCGTTTCGACGACCGGGTTGCTCTTGTTGCTGCCGAGGCAGACCAGCGCCTTATCGCCAGCGGCCTCGCAGAACGTCTCATAGATGCTCTTGGCCATCGCCTGACACTCGGCCAGCGAAGCCTGCCCCGGGCTCCAGACGAGCGACTGATGCAAATAGGCCGGGTGCGGCCGCAGACCGTTCGCGGCCTGGACGTCGGAATCGTTCTCAGCCGGCGGCCCGCCCGTCGTGTGGCCGGCGGTGCCGCCCATCGTCGTCGCGCCGTTCAAGAGCTCGCCCAGCAGTACCGAGTCCGAAGCCACGACCCAGGCGTCGTCGAGCGTGTCGTCGGCATCGCTCCGCCGCACGCCCAGGCAGAGCTCCAGCCGCCGCCGCCGGGCGAGCAGTTCCCAGAAGTGCTCGGGCTCGACGCCGAACAAGCGCCCCGGCAATTCATCGGCCTTCGCGAAACCCCGCTCGATGAGGTAAGCGCAGAGCTTCGAGAGCGCGTCGAGCGGGATGTACTTGACTTCGTTCTTCAGCAGGGCGGCGACCTGGTGCCGGTCCAGCCCGGTGTAGTCGCAGATCGCCTTGATCGTGCCCGGCCGCCGCCGCGGATCGGGTACGTGCCCCACGACCTCCGCTAGCCGAAACGAATATCGCATGGCCCGCCTCCCGCCCACTAACGGAACATGAAAGCGCCTTAGGCCGACTGCTATCACGGCGCTTTGGACCGCTTCAATTCCCGCTAAACGGCCAAAACAGGCCCTTAACGGGAAATGAACCGGTGCAAGCGTTCTAGCAGCTTGCGTGGGAATGGGCAACCGTGTGGGTCGGTGAGTCGGTGGTCGGTAAGCCGGTAGATCGGTGTCCGCGACCGACCGACTGGCCGACCGCCGATCAACCACCGTTACCGCATCCGCACCAGCATCCCGCGCTTGTTGAGATAGTCCAGCAGCTGGTCGGCCAGGCCGCGGCTGGTATCGCAGACGACCCGCTCGCAGCCGTTGCGGTGGACGATTTCCTGCAGCTTTTCGGAGAACTGCCGCACGGCCTGCAGATAGCCGCGCCGGAGGTCGTCGGTCTGGGCGAGAAATTCGTCGGCGTCCTCCAGGCCCACGAACTTGACCATGCCGTCGAGCTCAAAGGCTAGCTCGTCGTGGTGCATGACGTGG
>DASRJB010000448.1:0-2751 GCA_035649715.1 Pirellulaceae bacterium | reverse complement strand
CCAATGATCCCGCCATTGGCCTGGCTCACTTTGGCGATTGGCTCGCCGGTGATGAAATGCTTGACCTCATCGACTTCCAGCGATTCATACGGCTTGCCCCAACGCAGGACTGGAATCTTCAACGTGGCCACAGGAAATCCTCCAACGGAAGAGCGATTATTGTTCGAACAGGTATTTTTAGGCCAGTTGCGGTCCGCTGTCCAGACGCGCGGCGCCGCGAAGCGCGAATACTTACCGTTCGACTTTTTCCAGTGGCACCGTGAAGGGCCGCGGCGTCTCGATGATCAGGCTAGGTTCGGCGGCCGGCGTGGGCCAGAGCCAATGCGCCAACCCGTTGCCGGCTTCCATCATCAGGCTGAGCAGGGCGGGGACGAACACCAGCGTCACGACGGTTGAGACCAGCAGGCCGCCGAGCAGCACGGCCCCGATGCCGCGATAAAGCTCGCTGCCCGCGCCTGGCGCGAGCACCAGCGGCAGGAGACCCACCAATCCGCCGAGCGTGGTCATGAAGATCGGGCGGATGCGAGTGCGAACGCTTTCGATCACCGCCTGGCCGATCGGCATGCCGTCCTCGCGGAAGTGCACCAGCGACTGCTCGACGATGAGGATCGGGTTATTCACGACGGTGCCCACGAGCATGATGAAGCCGAGCATCGTCAGCACGTCCAGCGGCTGCAGCACCCACCAGTTGAGCAGCCACAATCCCAGGAAGCCGCCGACCGCGCCGATCGGCACGGTGACGATGACCACGAACGGATAGAGCCACGATTCGAACGTCGCAGCCATCAGCAGGTAGGTGATCAACACCGCCAGGACGAGGTTTAGCCACAGCGAGTTCCACGTCGAGGTGAGCTTCTCAGCGGTGCCGGAAAGGGCGATGCCGTAGCCGCCCTTGAGCTCACCGCTGGCTTGCAGCGGCGTGATGACCTGGTCCCTGATCAGGTCCATCGCGGCTTCGAGCGGCATGGCAGCCGGCGGCGAAACCTGGAGCGTGATTGCCCGCTGCCGCGTGCGGTGGTTGATTTGCTCGGGGCCGCTGGCGATCTGAATGTTGGCCACGGCCTCGAGCGGAACGAGCTGGCCGGTCGGCGTAGCGATCGGCAGGGCCGCCACGCTCTGCGAATCCTTGGCGAATTGCTTCTCGCCGATGATCCGCAGATCGATCTTGTCGCCGCCGGAGTAGTAGTCGGTCGCATACGCCCCATCGACGAGCGCATCGACCGCGTAACCCAGGTCGGCCGCGGTGAGCTGCATGTCGGCCGCCTGCACCCACTTGGGAGTGATCCATATTTCCGGATTCGACAGGTCAAGACTCGGCTGCGGGAAGACCTGGGCTTCAGGCATCAGCGGCGGCTGGCCGCCGCCGCCCATCTTCAACTGGCCGAAAATCCGCCCGCCGAGGGCCACGAGCTTGTGAATGTCCGGGCCGGTGATTTCGATATCGACCGTCCGCCCCGCAGTCAGCCCCTGCTCGAACAGGCTCGTTTGTTTGGCGATGAGCAGCGTTCCTGGCAGCCGGTCGCCCAGCCGCTGGATGACTGGAACCAGCTCGGCGGCTCGCGTCGGATGAGCCGAGCGGACGCCCACAAAAACCTGCCGGCTGCGGGCGACGAAGAAGAAATCCTCGATTGGCGGGGCGTCAAGCTGCGCCACTTTCGGGTCGTTCGGATCGACATCCCAGTAAGGCTTCAGGCCGTCCTCGACCTCGTTGCCCATTTTCAGCAGCGTTTCGAGGTTGTAGCCGGGCGGCGGCAGCAGGATCGCGATGACCAGGTTGCGGTTGCCGCCCGGCAGGTACTCGACCTTCGGCAAGAGGAGCCACGTCGCCACGCAGGAGGCGACAAAGACCGAAAGCACAAAGATGCTGCGGGCCAGGATCGTCCGCTGGAGGAAGCGATTGACCGAGAGCAATCGCTCCACCATCCATAGGGCGACCGCGTCGCATACGCCAAGGATCGCGGCGATCGGAGCCCAGCCTGCATGCGCGAGCGATTGCAATGCCGAACGATTGCGGCTGCCAGTCCGCGACGAGCCGTTTTGCTCGTGAGACCCAGTGCGGCGCTGCACGCGCTGCAGGATTCGCATCGCGGCGGTCGGCACGACGGCGACGGCCACGAGCATCGAGAGGGCCACCGCGGCGCTGATCGCGATGGCGATGTCGCGGAACAACTGCCCCGCCTCCTCGCGGATGAAGAGCACGGGAATGAACACGGCCAGGTTGGCCATCGTTGCGTTGAGCAAGGCGCTCCAGACTTCGCCTGCGCCTTTGACCGAGGCCGTTTCCGGATCTTCCCCCTGTTGAAAGCGGCGGAAGATGTTCTCGAGCATCACGATCGCGTTATCGACGAGCATGCCCACGGCGAACGCCAATCCGCCGAGCGCCGGCACGTTGAGCGAACGGCCCAGCAGCGCCATCACCAGGAATGCCCCGATCGTGCTGATCAGGATGTGCATGAAGATGATGACGGTGGACCAGCCGCTGCGGAGGAACACGAGCAGCGTGACGAACGTGAACAGGCTGCCCCACAGCAGGTTGTCGCTCACCAGGCCGACGGCTGAGTGGATGTAATCGCTTTCGTCATAGACCTGCACCAGCTCCAACCCCTGTGGATAGAGCAGGTTTTCATTGAGGGCCGCGGTCGCCTTTTTCAGGCCGGCGATGACGTCGATCACGTTCGCCCCGACCGCCCGCTGGGCATTGACGGCAATGCAGGTGCCGCCAAAGCGGCGAACGAAGCCGTCGGGCTTTTT
>DASRJB010000447.1:0-9395 GCA_035649715.1 Pirellulaceae bacterium | reverse complement strand
AGCCACGCCGAGCGGCTGCGGGCCCAGCGGTGGCTGACCTACGAGCGCAACGAGCTGATCCTGGCCAGCTGCCTCCGCATCGCCGGCGAGATGGAAAGCACGGTCGATGTGACCACAAGAACGCTGCAGCGCCCGCATTCGCAGCCCGGCGCCGATCGCGAAGTCCGCACCACGTTTTCGGCCCAGGACCGCCACGGCCTCGCCGCCCGGTTCCTGCGGCTGGCGTATCGGATCAACATGGACAA
Source organism: Pirellulaceae bacterium (assembly GCA_035649715.1). Taxonomy (GTDB): domain Bacteria; phylum Planctomycetota; class Planctomycetia; order Pirellulales; family Pirellulaceae; genus CAYLLN01. Next base: position 9,150 of record DASRJB010000447.1, on the reverse strand, counting down.
CCTCAAGCTGGTCCAGCAGGACGAGCTGCCGCCGCTGGACCCGCTTTCGCCCGAGCAGCTCGCCGCCGAAGAGGCCGCCGCCGAGCAGCTCCGCGCCGAGCGCCAATCGGCCAAAAGCAACGGGCTGAGCTATTACGACGAGCAGCGCGAGCGGGCCCGCCAGCGCCAGGCCGAACTCGACGAGCAGGACCGCCAGCGGGAAGAGCAGTTCGCCGCCGCCGCCCGGCTGAAGGAGCGCGAAGAGGCCGAGCGCCAGGCGCTGGCCGAAGAGCTACTCGCCCAGGAGTCCGCCAGCGCCGCGGCTGCCGAAGAGACAGAAGTACCATCGTACCAAGTGTCCACCAACTCGCCCGCCGCATCCGATTCCGCCCCCAGCGCGCATAAAGCGCATAACGATGCGCCCGAAAACCACGCCGCAACCGCCGACCGCACAACCACTTACGCCAAAAACGGCCGCCCCGAAAAAACCGCACGCCATGCGCGCATGAACGGCCGCCCCGCCGCGAGGAAAGGCAAAGCGCCACCAGCGCGGCCTGCTGCGAGCGGCCAGGCGGTGGCCGAACTCCGAATTTCGCCGGAGCTGGCGGGCGCGGTCGCCAAATCGCCCTGAAACAGACCAGTTAAAATGACGCCATGCCCCGTTTCGTCGTATTGCGGCACGAAACGCCGCCCGGCTATGCGCGGCCGGCCCATTTTGACCTGATGCTCGAGGTTGGCGGCGTCCTGCGGACCTGGGCCGCCCTGTCGCTGCCCGCCGTGGGCGGAGAGCCGGTGGCTGCCGAGCGGCTGCCCGATCACCGGCTGGACTATTTGAACTATGAAGGCCCGGTGAGCGGCGACCGCGGATGCGTGTCGCGAGTGGACTGGGGAACGTATGAGCCCTTACCCAGCGCCCCAAACGCCCCAAACCAGCAGCGATTTCGGCTGGAAGGGACGCGCCTTCGCGGCTGCCTGGTCTTGGCCGCGACTGGCCAGAGGGCCGAGAACTGGCAGGTTCAGCTGCTGGAGGATTGGTCGTTTAACCCGGAGCCGGGTTAAACGACATAAACGTAGCGACCGGGGGAAGAATATCCCGGCCCGGTCGCGAATTGGTTGGTGGCTGTGTTGTTTTGAGGGTTGGGCTTTGGTTGAAATGCCAAAGTCCAGCAAATAGACTGGTTTTTTGGGATTCTCCTCGCCTGGCGATCGCAACTCTCGCCCCGACAAGAAGATTCGTCTATGAGCCGACGCGCCGCTCTTGCCTGCCTGGTGGCCTTGGCGGGCCTGCATTCCGCGATTGGGCCGGCCGCCGCTCAGCGGACCGTGCCGCCGCGGCAGTTCGCGCCGGGCGTGGTCACCACGATTCCGCCGAAGCCCGAAACCGAGGAGATGTTCAGCGGGCCGCGTCCGCTGGTGGAAGTGCCCGTGTCGATTCCCGGGCTGGAATACGACCCCAAGCTCGCGCCCAAGACCTCGACGATCTTCGAGCGGTCCAAAGAGGCGACGCTGCGGCGGACGATCTGGAACCTGGAGTTCTCGTTCAAGCCGATGCGGATGGTCCACGTCGATGTACCGCAGGCGAGCAACCGCATGCAGCGGCAGCTGGTGTGGTACATGGTCTACCGGGTGCGGAATTTGGGCAGCCACATCACGCCCATCGAGGAGCGGGAAGAGGTCAAGCTGGAGAGCGGCGAGGTCGGGCGCGTGCACGTCAATTTCAAGCGCGGGACGACGAACGACGTCGAGCTGTTCGGCCGCAAGACGACCGACCTGCGGTTCTTCCCGCATTTCGTGCTGGCCTCGCTGGAGTACGACAAGGAGTATCTCGACCGCGTGATTCCCGCCGCCCTCGCGCCGATCAAGGCCCGCGAATTTCCCGGCCGCACCGACCAGCTGCTCTACGACTCGCTGTCGATCAGCGAGGTCCCGCTCAAGGTCAGCACCGAGAAGGAAGACAACGGCGTGTGGGGCGTGGTGACCTGGACCGACGTCGATCTGCGGATCGATTATTTCGCAATCTATATCCAGGGGCTGACCAACGCCTACCGATTCGAAGATCCCGCCGGGGCCTATAAGAGCGGCGATCCGCCCGGCACCGGCCGGCAGATCACCAAGAAGAGCTTGCAGCTGAATTTCTGGCGGCCCGGCGACACCGTCGATCCCAACGAGGAAGAAATCCGCTACGGCTGCCGCACCGACGGCACACCGGAGGAGCAGGCGAAAGTCCTGGCGGAGTATGGAATCGACAAGCCGATCGACCACCTCTGGGTTTATCGCTCGACGCTCGCGCCGCCGCCGAAGAAGTAGGCTCCTTCTGCCGGAAGGGGCCTTGGGGAAGCGCAGCGACCTGGAACGTGCAGAGTTTGGACTTGCCCGCGCCGCCCAGGTCCCGCCCGGCAGGCGGGACCTACTGTTCGAGCGCCGTCAGCCGCCGGTGCAGCGGTCCGGCGCAGATCGCGCTGGCCAGACAGCCGATGGCTGCGCCGACGAGAACATCGCTGGGAAAGTGGGCCAGGCCCTCGACTCGCTGCAAGCAGGCGAGCACCGCAAATGCGGCGAACAGCCAGCGGCCGCGTGGGTAGAGCACGGCCAGGGCGATGGCCAGGCCCACGGCATTGGCCGCGTGGCCCGACGGGAACGATTGGAGGCGGGAGTCGTAAGCTCCCAGCGCCGGATCGTGACGCCAGAGCGGCAGCCAACCCACAAAAGTCTGGTTCAGTCCGGCCTCGAGCGCCGGGGCCGGCCGCCAGCGCGCCACTCCCAGCAGCTTGAGGCCATCGGCGGCCAGGCCGGCGGCCAGCGAGCCGATCGCCAGCCGCGGGGCGACCCGCCAGCCGCGCGGATCGAGCACGACGGCCGTCAGGATGATCAGGGCGATCGTCCCGCCCCAGCCGAAGACTTCGGCCAGCGTCACGATTCGCCGCAGATCGCCCGTCAGGCGATGGGCCTGCACGAAGCGGGCCGCGGCCAGGTCCAAGGGCAGGGCCGCCGCGGCGAATACCATGAGCACCGCGGCTGCCAGCACGAGTCGCCGCGCGGTCCAGCCGGCGGCCGGCAGCAGCGGTTCGCTAGCAGAGGGTGGCGGCGATTCGGTCAAGCGCGGGCTCCTTCGCGGCCGATTGTGGCGGCGGCGGGCCGTTTGTCCAGGGCGAATCGTCTGGCCCCGCTCGCCAGAGTCTGCTATATCCCGCCCCCCGTGGGTCAAGTAACCATGCATCGCGTCCTGGCCGCTTCACTGGCCTGCCTGCCGCTGGTCGCTGCCGGCTGCGCGGATGGTCCGGTGCCCGAGCTCCGCACTCTCAATCCGTGGGTTCGCCGGCAGTGGGACGCGGACGAGCGGGCGATCGCGACGTATCACCGGAAAGTCGCGGACCTGGCCGCGCTGCGGGCGCAGGCCGCGCGACTGCCGGCGGAGCAGGCCGAACCGCTCGCGGCGCAGCTCGCCGCCGGATTGCAAGCCGAGACAGCGCCGGTGCTGCGGGCCGAGCTGGCCCGCACGCTGGGCGAGCTGCCCACGCCGGCGGCCCGCTCGGCGCTGCAAGCCGCTTTGACGGATGAAGCGCCGAACGTGCGGATCGCCGCCTGCCAGGCGCTGGCGCGGCATCCCGCGCCGGAAGCGGTCGAGCCGCTGGCCCACGCGGTCTCTGCGGACGCCGACCTCGACGTGCGGATCGCGGCCGCCGACGCGCTGGGCAAGTTCGCCGCGGCCGGCCTGCCCGCGGAGGAGTACAAGCGCCTGGCGCAGTCGCTGCGTCCCGCGCTCGACGACCGCGACCCCGCGCTGCAAACCGCCGCCATGCAGTCGCTGGCCGCGATCACCGGCCGCGACAATTTCCGCAACGACCTGAACACCTGGCGGCAGTACCTGGACGGCGCGAACCCCGCGCCGCCGCCGCCGCCGACGGTGGCCGAGCTGGTCCAGCGATCGCTGAATTGGTACTAGGCGGGAGCGAGGGCGCTGGCAGCGTCGGCAACGACCAGCTGCCCGCAGCCGGCGGCGATGGCGATGCCGCGGCGGCGGCGGATGGTGCAAGGCAGGCCCTGCTCGCGAAGCGCGGCTTGAAAACGGCGCACCGCTTCCGGTTCGGCCGGCGCTGCGGCGTAGCCGGCCGTGGGATTGAGCGGAATCAGGTTGATGTGGGCCGGCAAGCCGCGCACGAGCCGGGCCAGCTCGAGAGCCTGCTCGGGCGAGTCGCTGCGTCCGGCGATGAGCGTCCACTCGAAGAAGATGCGGCGGCCGAGCTTCGCCGCGTAATAGCGGCAGGCCCGCATCAGGTCCGCCAGCGGCCAGGTCGCCGCCGCGGGAACGAGTGCGGCCCGCTCCTCCTGCGTGGCCGCGTGCAGCGAGACGGCCAGCGAGCAGGTCCGCCCTTCGTCGGCCAGCCGCACGATGCCCGGCACCACGCCCACGGTGCTGAGCGTCAGCCGCTTGCCGGCGATGGCCAGCCCGCCGCCGTCGCCGAGGATGTCGGCGGCCCGCAGTACCGATTCGTAGTTGAGCAGCGGTTCACCCATGCCCATCAGCACGACATTCCGCAGCCTGGTGGCCGGCCCCAGCCGGCGCTGGACGTGCACGGCCTGCGCGACGATCTCGCCGGCCGACAGGTTGCGGCCGAAACCCATCTGGCCGGTCGCGCAGAAGACGCAGCCCAGCGGGCAGCCGGCCTGCGAGCTGAGACAGGCGGTCACGCGGCCGGATGGCCGCATGAGCACCGTCTCGATCCGCTGCCCATCGGCCAGCTCCAGCAAGTGCTTAGTCGTCAGTCCGCCGTCGGCCACGGTCTCCCGAAGGACGGACGGTGCGTCGATGTTCGCGCTGGCCAGCAGCCGCTCGCGCAGCCGCCGAGGCAACTCTTCCATCGCGGCGAAATCCGCCTTCGCCTCGCGATACAGATACCGCCAGAGCCGGTCGCCATGCGCTGCGGAGAAGCCCCAGTCGGCCAGCAGCCTGGCGAGGGACGAGCGCGGGAGATCCAGCAGGCTCGAAGGCATGACTCGATCATACCTTGGAGCGCTCGCGGAGGGCGGCTTGCAGCCCATCGAGGGCGCGGCCCAAGGCGGCGAGCGCCGGCGGCGCGTCATCGAGCTGCTGCGTCTTGCCCATTTGCTCGAGTTGATGGGCCGCGTCGTAGACGGCCTGGGCCCCGAAGTGGCTGACGGCGCCCTTGAGCGTGTGGGCGGCGACCAGGACCCGCTTGGCGTCGCGGGCCGTCACGGCGGCGCGGAGATCGGCCAGCCAGTCGGGGCAGCTTTCCAGAAAGACCTTCGCGACTTCCCGGAAGAACTCCTCGTCGCCAAAGTGCTTGGAGATTGCTGCCTCATCGAGCGGCGTCGGTCCCTCCCGGCTTTCGCCGCCGGCCGCGGGCCGCTCGATCGCCGCAAAGAGCACTTCGGGCTGGAGTGGCTTGCTGACGTAGCCGTCCATGCCGGCCTGAAGGCACCGCTCGCGATCCCCCTTCATGGCGTGCGCGGTCATGGCGATGATCTTGCGTCGGCCGCCGTGCATGTGCTCGGCCGCGCGGATCGCCGCGGTCGCCTCGAAGCCATCCAGCTCGGGCATTTGCACATCCATCAGGATCGCGTCGAACGGCTGCGCCAGCGCGGCGGCGACCGCCTGGCGGCCGGTGCCCACCACGGTCACCTCGTGGCCCCGCTTTTCGAGCAGCCGCACGGCCACGCGCTGGTTGACGGCGTTATCCTCCGCCAGGAGCAGGTTCAGCCGCCGCTCGGCCTGAAGGACGGCGGGCTGTTTGGCAGGCGGCGGTTCGGCGTCAACTGGAGCGGATTGGGAGGCGTTGGCGGCCAGCGTATTGACGATCGCATCGAGCAGGTCGGATTGGCGCACCGGCTTGACGAGATACGTCGCGACCCCGAGCTGCTTGCAGCGGGCCGCATCCTCGCGGCGATCAGCCGACGAGAGCATCATCAGCGACGCGCCGACGAGGTCCGGCTGCTGTTTGATGCGGGCGGCGAGCTCGAAGCCGTCCATTTCGGGCATCATGCCGTCCAGCAAAATCAGCGGGAACGCCCGGCCGGCGCAGCGCGCCGCGTCGAGGGCCGCCAGGGCTTCGCGAGCGCCGGGAACGACCGTCGGCCGCAGACCCCAGTTGGTGAGCATCTCCTTCAGAATGCGGCGGTTGGTCGCGTTGTCATCGACGACGAGCACGGGCAGGTCGCTGAGCCGCACGGCCTCGACAGGCAGGGCCGGCGGTGGGCTGGTCGCGATGCCGAATTGCGCGGTGAAGTGGAACGTGCTGCCGCGGCCGACTTCGCTTTCGACCCAGGCGCGGCCGCCCATGAGCTGGGCCAGCTGGGCGGAGATCGCCAGTCCCAGCCCCGTGCCGCCGTACTTCCGCGTCGTCGAGCTGTCGACCTGCGAGAACGCCTGGAACAAGAGCCCGGCCTTTTCCGGCGGGATGCCGATGCCGGTGTCCCGGACGGAGAATTGCAAGAAGTAGGAGCCAGGAGCCAGGGGCCAGGGACCAGAAGTTGGCGATCCCTGGCCCCTGGTCACTGGCTCCTGGCTCCTGACTTCGACGACCACTTCCCCCCGCTCCGTGAACTTGACGGCATTGCCGATCAGGTTGACGAGAATCTGCCGCAGGCGGCCGGGATCGCCGATCAGGGCGTCGGGCACGTCCTGGTGGACGTGGCAGGCCAGCTCCAGGCCCTTCTTGTGCGCCCGCAGGGCGAGCGTGGCGGCCGTTTCTTCGACGCAGTCCCGCAGGGCGAAGTCGATGTTCTCGATTTCCAGCTTGCCGGCCTCGATCTTCGAGAAGTCGAGGATGTCGTTGATCACTGTCAGCAGGTAGTCGGCCGAGCTCTTGGCCATCGAGAGGTATTCGCGCTGCTCGGGCGTGAGCTCGGTGTCGAGAGCCAGCTCGGTCATGCCGATGATGCCGTTCATCGGCGTGCGGATTTCGTGACTCATGTTGGCCAGGAATTCGCTCTTGGCCCGGCTGGCGTCCTCGGCGGCCTTGCGGGCTTTTTCCAGCTCCAGCTCGGCCCGCTTCAGCTCGGTGATGTCGCGCGAGATGCCGAACGTGCCGACGATCTGCCCCTCGTTGTCGCGGAGCGGCATCTTGGTCGAGGAGACCCAGGTGTCGGGGCGGTCGGGCCAGGTCAGCCGCTGGATGCGGGCGACCATCGGCTGGCCGGTCCGCATGATCTCGCGTTCGTTGGCCAGGGCTTCCTGGGCGTGCTCGGGCGTGAAGATATCGGCGTCGGACTTGCCGATGGCCTCGTCCGGGCTCACCAGGCCGAAGCGGCGGGCCTGCGCCCGGCTGATCCGCAGGAAGCGGCTGTCGCGGTCCTTGAAATAGACCGAGTCGGGAACATTGTCCATCAGGGCATGCAGCAGATACTGCTCGCGGTCGAGGGCCTTCTCGGCGTGCTCGCGGTCGGTCACATCCCAGAACAGCACCTGGATGCCGACGATGTTGCCGTCGGCGTCGCGGAGCGGGCCCTTGAGGCGCTCGATCCAGCGCCGCTGGCCGCCTTCGACCTGGTGTTCTTCGACGGCGTGATGGAGCTGCCCGGTACGGAGCACCTCTTCGTCGTCCGCCGAGAACTTGCGGGCGATTTCCGGCGGGAAGATTTCGGCGTCGGTCTTGCCGAGGACTTCGGCCGGCGTCTTGTTGTGGGCCGCGAGGTAGCTCTTGTTGGCCAGCACGCGGCGGCCGGAGGCGTCCTTGATCACCAGGCACAGCGGCAGGCTATCGACCAGCGACATGAACGCCGCCTGGGCCTGCCGCATCTCCTCGGTCGCCGCGCCGGCCTGCCGGCGCAGAGCGCCGGCGCCCAGCGCCGCCAGCCAGTGGATCAACGACGAATCCACAAGAGTACTCATTGCCTGGCCGATCGGGAAAAGGCGACCGCGATTGCAATGACTTCTGCTGACGCCGATTATAGCCCAGCGGCAAGCTCAACCCCAAACCGCCACGCGGGTCTATTTCTTCGAGCCAAAACCCTGCCGGCGCTGCTGGCTGTAGCGCTGCAGGGCGTCCTCGATGATCGGGAGGGCAAAGGCGGCCGGCTGAAAGTCGTCCACCTCGACGCTCTTACCTTCGAGCTGTTTGTAGTCCTGGAAGAACCGCCGCAGCATCGTCAGCCGGTGGATCGGCAGCTCGCTGGCCTCGCGAAAACTGTTGAACTCCGGATCGTCCATCGCCACGGCGAGCACCTTGTGGTCCCTCTTGCCGCTATCGACCATTGTCATCAGGCCGATCACGCGGGCCCGCACCAGCGTCAGCGGATCGACCGCCTCCTGGCAGAGCACGAGCACGTCCAGCGGGTCGTCGTCCTCGGCCAGCGTCTGGGGAATGAAGCCGTAATTCGCCGGGTAATAGACGGCCGAATACAGGATGCGGTCCACCCGCAGCAGGCCGGTCGCTTTGTCCAGCTCGTACTTGACGCTGCTGCCCAGCGGGATTTCGATCACCGCCATGAATTCCTGCGGCAGCATGAGGCCGGGCGTGACGTCGTGCCAGGGATGGGTCATGGGGCGGGAGTCGGGGGTCCGTGGAGTCGAGGGCTCGAACTTGTCGATCCGCTCTATCGTACCAGTGCAAAGAATACACCGCAGGTGCCGCAACGCTTGAGTTACCATGGGTTAGCTAATCAGCTTCGACTCCCGACTCCCGACTCCCGACTCCCGACCCCCCGACTCCCGCCCTATGTCCTCTGCCGCTCAGCTTCGCCGCGCGATCGACGACAAAACGGCCCGCGTGGGCATCGTCGGCTTGGGCTACGTGGGCTTGCCCCTGGCGCGGACGTTCGTGGCGGCGGGGTTTCGCGTGCTGGGGTTCGACGTCGATGCGGGGAAGGTCGAGAAGCTGCGGCGCGGCGAGAGCTATATCGGCCATATTCCGGGCGAGTGGATCAAGGAGTGCATCGCAGCCGGCCGGTTCGAGCCGACCGCGGATATGGCGCTGCTCCGCGAGCCCGACGCGATCCTGATTTGCGTGCCGACGCCGCTCTCAGCCAATCGCGATCCGGATTTGAGCTACGTCGAGCAAACCGCGCGGCAGATCGCCGCAGCGATCCGGCCGGGGCAGCTGATCGTGCTGGAGAGCACGACTTATCCGGGCACGACCCGCGACGTGGTGTTGCCGATTTTGCTGGCGAGCGGGAAGCGTAAGCTTCCCGATCATTCGCAATCGCCGGAAGCGC
>DASRJB010000446.1:0-6207 GCA_035649715.1 Pirellulaceae bacterium | reverse complement strand
GGGACCGAGATCGCCGCGGCCTACGAAGCCTGCGACTACGCCCGGGCCATGCGGCTGATCATGGAGCTGGCCGACCGGGCCAACCCGTACATCGACGCCCAGAAGCCCTGGGTGCTCGCCAAGCAACCGGGCAGCGAGGCGGAGTTGCAAAACGTCTGCACGGTCGGGCTGAACCTGTTCCGCCAGATCATCGTGTATCTGTCGCCCGTGCTGCCGAAACTGGCCGAGCAGGCCGGCGCGCTGCTGAACGACCCGATCAAGTCGTGGAGCCAGTCCCAGCAGCCGCTCGTTGGCACACCGGTCGCACCGTTCAGCCATATGATGAAACGAGCCGAGACAAAGGACCTCGATGCCATGATTGAGGAAAGCAAGCCGCAGGAGTCAGGAGTCGCGAGTCAGGAGTCAGCAGCGGCAGCTCCTGCCGATTCCGACGCCGCGCTGCAGGCTGAGCCGCTGCTGACGGACCTGATCTCGATCGAAGAATTCAGCAAGGTCGATCTGCGGGTGGCCCGCGTGCTCGCGGCAGAAGAAGTGCCGGGGGCGAAAAAGCTGCTGAAGCTGACGCTGGGCCTGGGCGGCGATTTGAAACGGCAGGTCTTCGCGGGCATCAAAGCGGCGTACAAGCCCGAAGCACTGGTCGGCCGCCTCGTCGTCGTGGTCGCCAATCTGCAGCCGCGGCAGATGAAGTTCGGCCTCTCCGAAGGCATGGTGACGGCAGTCGGCCCAGGCGAAGAAAACGTCTTCTTGCTCGCCCTCGACGCTGGCGCGCAGCCGGGCATGCGCGTCCACTAGCCAGGGGATCGCTGGATGTTCGCCCGTCTTGCCGACCGGTTTGTGCTGAGGCCGTCGCGGAACGCGATCCCGGCCAGCCATAAGACGCGGCATACCGTGCGCGTGGAAGGGCGGCAAGTCGAGGTCTGGATCGAACGGACCGACGGGCGGGCTGCGCCGACGATCATTCCGAGCGTGATCGGGCAGCCGGCGCCAGACCTGCCGGATGGAAACGGACGGCCGGATGGCGAGCGTGCGCCGCTGCCGGAGCCGCAGATTTTCGTCCTGAAATTCAACGGCGCCGGCGGCCGGGCCGAGCGGGCGAGCATTCATCCGCTCGATTTCTGGAGCGACGTGCCCGGCGAAATCTGGTCGGCGAACCCGCCTGGCTATGGGGCCAGCGAAGGGCGTCCGAGTCTGCAATGGCTCGCGCCGACCGGGCGGGCCGTGCTGGAGGAGTTAGTGAAAGTAGCCGGCTCGCGGCCGATCGTCCTCACCGGAAACAGCCTCGGAACGACGGTAGCGCTGCGATTGGCCGCGGAATTCGCTGCCGTCTCCAACCTCGCCGCACTGCTGCTCCGCAATCCACCGCCCCTGCGGCAGCTGATTGCCGGCAAGTTCGGCTGGCGCACGCTGGGACTGTCGCTCGGCGTCGCCCGGCAGATTCCCCCCGATCTCGACAGCGTGACCAACGCTGCCCGCGTCAAGCTGCCGTGCGTTTTCATGTGCGCGGGCTGTGACCGCGTCGTGCCGCCGCGGTTCCAGCAGCTGATCGTGAACGCTTACGCCGGCCCCAAGCAGGTCGTGACGATTCCCGATGCCGACCACGTCTTCATGCTCAGCGAGCCGCAGCTGACAGAGTACGGCACGGCACTGACCTGGCTGCGGGAGAACTCCTACCGCAGCTTCTGACGCGTCCTGCGGCTGTAGTCCTCGAGCAGCTGCCGCTCCTGAGCGTTCAGGCTCTCCAGGCCCTCGCGGTTAACCTTTTCCAGCAGCCGGTCGGCCTGCTCGTCGAGCTCTTCGTAGTACTGCTCGGGATCGTGGACCCGGAGCGGCGGCTTGGGCTCGAGCCACTTGCGCGGCGACTTGAGCAGGCGCGCGATCTGGGAAATGCCCGGCAGCTTGCCGAAGCTCCAGCCGAAAGCCCAGTAGGCCAGGGCGAACGCCGCGCCGGCCAGGTGCACGTCGTAGGCCACGCGCGAACCGAGCGCCGCCGGCGATGAGCCGAAAATATCGGTCGCGACGACCAGCAGGCCGAAGACCCACGCCGGAATGGGAACCAGGCCCAGCATGGCCCGCGGGTTCTGCAGGCAGAACAAGATGATCACTGCCGTCACGCCGCCCGACGCGCCCAGGCAGGAACCGGACGCATCTGGACCGGCGAAGAAATGGTTCCGCACGCTCCAGACGACGGAGCCGAAGACGATCGACGCCAGATAGAACAGCAGGAATTCGCGGCCCCCCAGCTTCTGCTCCAATTCGCGGCCCAGGACGAACAGGCCGAGCATGTTGCCCACGATGTGCAGCAGGTTCTCCCAGTCGTGCACGAAGCCGGCGGTCAGAAACTGATACCACATCCAGGGATGCACGATGGCGTCGCTGTGGAGCATCAGGGCCCGCGTGATCTGGTTGTCCTGCCCGCCGAAGAAGGCGTTGGCCAGGAACAAGGCCCCGTTGATGAGGATTAGCCGGGCCACGACCGTTTGCAGCGCAGCGCCAGCCGCTCCGCCGCCGCCATAGCGGTCTGCTTCGCGATAATAGTCCCGGTCCTCGAGGGCCATTTTCTGCCTTGGTCTGCACGCGTAACCGCCGCTGCCGCGGTCGCTTGAATATTACGCCGCAGGCGGGGGAGCGGGGAGGGCAAAGGATAGAGTGCCGCCATTCCGCTTGACAGGCCCGCTGCGGCCGCTAAGCTCTAAAATTGGTATAAGACGTACCTATTATACCTCTTCGCCATGCGGCTGGCCCTCCATACCGATTACGCCCTGCGTACGCTGCTCTACCTGGCGGGCAATCCCGGCCGGGCCAGCGTCGGCCAGGTGGCCGAGTTCTTCCGCATTTCCCGCGACCACGTGGCCAAAGTCGTCCAGGCTCTGGTCCGCCACGGCTACGTGCGGAGCATTCGCGGACTGGGGGGCGGCATCGAATTGGCCCGCCGCCCCGAGGAGATCGTAATCGGCCGGGTCATCCTCGACTTCGAAGGCCACCTGCACCTGCTGGAATGCGTCGGCGTCGAAAACGTTTGCACGATCCAGCCCGGCTGCCGCTTGCGCTCGGTTCTGGCTCACGCCGAGCGGCTCCAGGTCGAGTATTTGAACAGCGTGCGGCTGACCGAGGTTGTCCGCCCCGGTGGAAAGCTGCTGGAGATCACGCGGCCGGACCAGACGCCGGCCGCCGTGCCTCGCATCGAGGGCAAAGAATCCAAGAAGAAACCCAAGACATGATCGCGGGTGGGGTTGCGTTTCACTTCATTTCAGAGGAGCGAATGTAATGACGGGCGGAATTCGAATGGGGTTGGTCGCGGCGGGCCTGCTGGGCATCGCACTTGGCATTGGAGTTTGGGCGGGTGCGGCGGCGCAGGAGAAGAAACCGGAGGATGCGGCGGTCGCCCGCACGCGGAAGCAGGTGCTGATGCTCGACGACTTGTATAAGAACGCGATCGTGCTGATCACCGAGAACTACGTGCAGGAAGATTCGGATCTCGCCGCCGGCGCGGCGTTTCAGAAGCTCTTCGAGGCCATGCGGAAGAAGGGCCATCACGACGTGCGGCTGCTCGACGCTACCGGCGAGCCGTACAACGCCAAAAACCTGCCGCGCGACGAATTCGAGAAGGCCGCCGTCGCCGCGCTCAAGAGCGGCAAGGCCAACTACGAGCAGATCACCGAGCAGAACGGCAAGCGCGTGCTGCGCCTGGCGACGCCGATCCCGGTCGTCATGAAGAAGTGCACGCTCTGTCATCCGGCCTATGAGAAGGCCGCTGCCGGGCAACCCATCGGCGCGCTCGGATATACGATCGCGATCGAATAGGCCGCATCTGCGAGCGGAAAACTCGCTAGCCGACGCTGCCAGCGTCGGCAGTGCAATGCTCTTGGTCGCGCAGAAGCACGCGACCTATAATCACCGCCTGGCCGACGCTGCCAGCGTCGGCTAGAGGAGTGGAAGACCTGCGGCAAGGAGGTTGCAATGGGCAAGGTGCTGTCTGGAATCTGCTGTGTGATCGTGGGCCTGGAAGTGTTGATTGGCGTGCCGGTAGCGGTATGCCTGTCGTTCATTGTGCTCACGCAGGGCGGGCCTGTGGTCCAGGAATTTCACGCCGGGCCCATCCCCTCGACAATTCCGCCGCCGCCGTTTGCCGGCCCGGTGAGCTACCCTCCGGCGATCGTTCCTCCGCTGCCGCCAGCTCCGCCCTCTTATTCACGCGTGGCGGCTTCGCCCGAGGGTTTGGAGATGCCTGCCGTCAAGGAAGCGCCGGTCGCCAAAGAAATCTCCGCTCACGATAACCCCGTGATGACGGCGATCACTGAAGCGCGAGAGCGCATTGGCAATCCCCTGGCCGGGACGGTTCTAGCGCCCGCGGCCGACGAGCCCTCGCAGGCGGAGTTCGTCCAGTCGCTGCGTCAATTGGACGAAAGTGCTGCCAGCCTGCCCACGCTGGCTGACGCGATTCAGCCGCCGGCCATTGTCGAGCAGCCGGCCGACGATGCCGTGGCCGCCTTGAAGCAATCGGTGGAGCGGCTCTATCAACTCGCTGGCCGTTTTGAAGACGAAGGCAAGTTCGGCCAGGCCGACCGTCTGCGCTCGCTGGCCCGCAGCGTGCGTGAAGAATTGGCAACCATGGGCAAGGGATCGGCTCCGGCCGAGGAACCACCCATTGCGCTGGCGCCATATCGACCATAGCCCATTAGGGGGCGTGAGGTTTCTTGCCGTCGCCTGCCGCAATGAATTGACATTGGCGGCAAAGCTCTCAAAATAGGCACTAGCGGCAATTTTGTGGTGCCGGTGCTGCGCTTCGTCCCCTTGGGGCGGATTCCCTGGGCTCGTTCAGCGCCCAACCGCCGTAAGTAGAAGAGGCCAACAGGGGCCAAGGTTCGCAGCCGATGCGGTGCCTGCGCTGATCCATGATCGGCGGGCGATCCGCTGCGGCTGCTTATTGAAAGGACCGCCATCCGTGGCTCGCAAAAGCGACTTCACCGAAATCCTGCTTCGCAAGCGGATCATCAGCCAGGACCAGCTGAACGAGGCCAAGCAGGTCTCCCGGGAACAGAACACGAGTCTGCCCGATACGATCATCAAGCTGGGCTATGCCTCGGGCGAGGACGTCATGCGAGCCTTGGCCCAGGAGCACGGCCGCGATTACGTGGACTTGACCGAAGTCACCATCCAGGAATCGATCATCGAATTGGTGCCCGAATCGGTGGCCCGCGAAAACGTGACTTTGCCCTTCGCTGAGGAAGAAGATGCCCTGAAGGTCATCGTCAGCGACCCCTACGACATCGACACCGTCGAAAAGTTGCGGTTTATTCTTAACCGCCGGATCGAAATCGCCCTCGCTCCTCGCGACAAGATCCTGGAGGCCATCAACAAGTACTACAGCCAGATCGAAGGCGAATCGGCCGACTCCGTGCTCCAGGAATTCACCGACACGGCCATTGACTTTACGGAAACCGAGACCGTAAGCACTGCGGTCGGCCCAGGCGAAGTGGTGGACGAGAACAGTGCCCCGATCGTCCGCCTGGTTCAGTTGATGATCACAGAAGCCGTGCAGCTGCGGGCGTCGGACATCCACGTCGAGCCCTTCGAGGAGGAAGTCCGCATCCGCTACCGGATCGACGGAATGCTCCACAAGCGGGACAGCCCGCCTCGCCGGCTCCTGGGGGCTATCATTTCGCGCATCAAGATTCTGGCGAAAATGGACATCGCCGAGCGACGCCGCCCCCAAGACGGGCGGATCAAGATCACGGTCGGCGATAAGGAGTTGGACCTTCGTGTAAGTATTATTCCGACGAATCACGGCCAGTCGGCGGTGATGCGACTGCTCGACAAGGACAACATTAAGGTCGGCGTGCGCCAGTTGGGGCTCTCGGACGACAACTTTCAGCAGTTTGCCCAGCTTATCCGCCGCCCCAACGGGATCATCCTGGTCACCGGGCCGACCGGCTCCGGCAAGACAACGACGCTCTATGCCGCGCTAAACGCCCTGAATCGCCCCGACCGCAAGATCATCACGGCCGAGGACCCGGTTGAGTATTACCTCCCCGGCATTAACCAGGTGGAGGTCCGGCACAGCATTGGGCTGGATTTCTCGCGAATCATCCGTGCCATGTTGCGGCAGGCACCCAACATCATTCTCGTCGGCGAGATGCGCGATGACGAGACGGCAAGCATGGGCATTCAAGCTTCTTTGACTGGACACTTAGTTTTTAGTACATTGCA
>DASRJB010000445.1:0-2865 GCA_035649715.1 Pirellulaceae bacterium | reverse complement strand
CCAGCAGCACGCCCAGCACGATCTGTGTGAACAGCTTGCGGCCCAAGGGCACTTGCGGCGGCGTGATGCGGCTGTCGAATCCGCCGAGGATTGCCTCGCGCAGCTCGCCCGGATTGGTGGGCACGACGGCCACGAGGTGGGCCGCCGATGCGTCCACCTCGATCACGCCTTCCTTCGGCGCGGTGGGGCCGCCCGTGCGGCCGGTCAACGTGCGGGAAGCCACCGTGCGGGCCTCGGAAGGTTCCGCTGCCCGCTGATCGGAGCTTTCGGGCACGCGAAAGGGCCGCTGGCATTTCGGGCACATGCCCTTCTTGCCGGCGTACTTTTCCCTCACCTGCATGTTTTCGCCGCAGTGCGGGCATTGAGCTGCGATTGGCACGAAGAATTCCTCAAGGTGCGCCGGATGGCGGGCGGCGAACTGCGCTGCATTTCTGTCGGCGGGCCGCCCTGTCTTTCCGACGGCGGGCTGCGCGTTGGCAACGGCTCATAGTCTAATTCCCCCACTGCGATCTGTGCAGCCTTACTGGCTGGACTCGCTCTTGTCGGGCACTGGCAGCGGCGAATAGCCGAAAGTGGCCTCGACGGCCTCGGCGATGACGCACAGTCGGCTGAGAGCCCGGGCGTAGAGCTCCAGCAGCTTGTTGAGCACCTGATCGCCGGCCTCGAAGACCGCCCCGACCTCTTCCTCCGGCGGAACGATTTGAACCAGCCAGCGGCCGATCGACATTTTCCCCTCGGCATGGTCGAACGGATAATCGACCCGCTCGAACTGCTGCTTGAGATCGGCCAGCTGCTTCCGGACGCGGCCGCCGAAATCGAGGATTTCGCGGATCAGCGATTCATTGCGCTCCTGGCCGTCGAGATGACCCAGCAGCGCGACCAGCGTGGCGTTGTTGTTGCGCAGCTCCAGGATTCCGGCGTGGTTGTTGGCGACCTGGTTGGCGATCGGCAATAGGCAGCGGCACTCCTGCTGCATGGCCTCGGTTTCGGAAAGCCGTACGGCCGTGGCCGGATCGAACAAGAGCAGCAAGCCAGCCCGCAGCCGTCGGCCGGCTGACTCTTCAAAGGCCTCCATCCGGTTGCCGCAGCGGGCGATTTCCGTCTGGGCGCCGTCGCGAATCCGCGAGGCGTGCGAATCCGACGTGAACGGCTGGTCGAATTTGTCGGCCAAGAGCTGCACACCGCACGACAGTACGCTGCGGGCCTGCCGGGCCTGCACCAGCCGAGTGTCGGCCTTGTCGAACGCCTCCAGCGTCTGCCGGTAGCTCTCGGCCTGCGACTCCATCGCGGCGCGAGTCTCGGCCAACTCTGCTTTCCAGACCGACGGATGCTGCGTCGTCTGGCCCTGCATCACCGGCAATCGCAGCGGCCTCAGGACGTTGAACGCCCCGGCAAAGAACCGGTTCGCCGCCTTGGACGCCGCCTGCTCGTTTTCGGTGCGGGCCAGCAGCTCGTCGGTGTTATGGAGGGCGTTCTGCTTGACGGTCGGCCCGAAGATCGAGCGGTAATAGTCCCAGGTCACGTTCTTGGCCGTCTGGTCGAAGCCGTCGAACAGCACGGTCGCGGGCAGGTCGCTGCGAAAGACGCCGGCGGACTGCTCGGCCCGGGCCGATTCGATGCGGTCCTTGTCGGCAGGATGCGAATCGAAACTTCCCGTCTCGGTTTCGGCGATCTGCTTCGCGACGTACTCGTGAGCCGCCTTAGGTAACTGCTTGAGGTTCGCCATCAAGAGCCGCGGCAGGTTGTCGGCCAGGCGGCCTTCGCGGTGGTACGAGGCCAGGTCGGCCTGCGCGCCGTGCCAGGCGACGCCCAACAGCTTCAGCTGCCGCGCGGTGGCGGCAAAGGTCTCGCTGCCGGCAACGCGGGCCTCGTACTTATCGGCGTCGAACTCCATCTGCCGCAGCATGAAGCCGGCGACCAGATGCCCAGCATACATCAGCAGCCACAGGATCTTGCGCGTGACCCAGACGCAGCCCATCGCCAGGTACAGAATCCAGCCGATCCGCAGGTCGGCTTCCGTGGCGGCCCCGGCGAGCCAGTCGTCCCACGAGTCCCGCTCGTAAACCGCCCGCATGAACCAGAAGTTGATCGAGCGGATGATGTACGTCAGCCGCATGCCGGCTCCCTGGCTGAAGTGGCCGAATTCGTGAGCCAGGACGCCTGCGAACTGCTGCAAGCTCAGGCCCGCGGCCAGGGGCATGCCGATCGTCAGCACCAGGTCGCGGCCGCCGATCAGGCTCAGCCAGCCGTTGCGGAAGCTGGCGGAGGCGTTGATGTCGCAGTCGATGTCGATCCGCCGCGGCTGGGCAGCGCCGACCAGGGAGCAGATCCGCTCGACGAATTCGAAGAGCAGCGGGTCGCTCTTGTGCGTCAGGCTGCGGCGGCGCCGGTCGCCGCTGGCCCGGGCGAAGATCGGCTTGACCATGAACGCAATCAAGATCGCGCCGACGATCGCCGGGGCGAGATAAATCATCAGGGCCACGATCGCGGCCCGGCCGCGGACCGCGCCGACGATGGCAATATTGTTGGTCAAGTGCCACCAGACCAGCAGGCACACCAGAGCAATGATGCCGATATAGATGAGAGGCAAGAGGACCATGACCAGGGCCGTTGCCACGATGCCCAGCTTGTAAAGCGGCGTAGTAGGGACGCGCTCAATCGTGCCTTGAAAGCCGCCGAGGACTTTGGCCCGAATCTGGTCGGGCGAAGGCGGTCCAGCCGGCCGCGGTTTGGCGGCGGCCGGAGCGGGTGCCGGCGTCGCTGGTGGCGCGGCATTTCGGACGGGGGCCTGCGTTGCGGCTTTCGGCGCAGGCTGGGCTGTATTTCTTGCGGCGGGCTGCGCTGATGCAGCGGCCAGCCGCACCG
>DASRJB010000444.1:0-7298 GCA_035649715.1 Pirellulaceae bacterium | reverse complement strand
GAGCACGTTTGGCGGACCCGCGCGCAGCGTCTCTTCCCTGCCCATGCTCCCCCCTCGGTCCGCGCGCACTGTGGTGCCCTTCGCAATCACTATCGCCGGCAAGCTTTGCCGGTCTGTGGAAATCTTCGGCTTCCGCCGGCTGGAGGGACCAGGAAAACCTTGCCGAAAACGCCGGCCGCTAGCAGGCAGCTGCTCTTGAGCCGCAGGCCAACTTGGCGACAATCCGCGCCTTCCATTGGCCGGGGAGCAACTCCATGCGGGCGCGAACGACATCCTGGTGGCTCGGCGTGCTCGCGGCGTCCGTCCTGGTCGCGGCCGGCGCTGTGCGGATTTGGCAGGCCCGCCAGAGCGCAGCCCTGCAAGTCTCGCAGCAACGCTACCAGGCGCAAATCGCCGCGCTGCCGGAGCGCCAGGCGGCCCGGCTGGTCTCGCTGTTGGCCGAGGACGACCAGCGGCTGGAGATTGTCGCCCGTGCCTGGGCCGATCCGCGGCCCCAAGTCGCTAGAAGCGGAAGACTGGGCGTGCAATCCGCCGCCAACCGCTGGTCGCAACTGACTCCCGAAGAGGCCGCGCCGCGCGTCGCGGCGCTGGCCAGCCTGCTGGCCAGGCACGCTCCGCAGACCAGCGCCCTGGATCGCGATGCCGCGCGGGCCCTGGCTCAGCGGCTGCTCGACTGGCCCGTGGACAGCCGGCAGATCGACGCCGCCCGGCTGATTGGGGACTGCGATTCGGTGCTGCGGCTCGATTCGCCGGCTCCCGAGGAACTGCGGCTCGCTGCCGCTCCCGCGCCGCCGGCGCAGGAAATCGCCGCTCCCTTACCGCCAGCCGCCCCGCCGCCCGCCCCGCGCCGCTTGAACTGATGCCGCCTCAAGCGCCTGCCATGCCCACGCCCTTGCCCAATACCAGCCGCGAGACGCCGGGCGAGCCCCAACGGCTGGTCGCCCCTAAAGCATTCCGCATTTCGGACGACTGACTTGTAGGTCCCGCCTGCCGGGCGGGACCTGGACAGCGCGATAAGGTCGAATCCTCGGCTCCTCCTGGTCGCTGCGCTCCGGCAAAGGCCCCTTCCGGCAGAAGGGGCCTACTAACGCCACTGGCGATCGACGTCGATGATCCGCTCGGCCGTGACGTGCGGCTTCTTCAGCTCTTCGAGAAAGCCGCGGCGGCCGTAAACGCCCACGTGCTTGTTCTCGTACCGCCGCAGGTTGATGCCCGGCTGCGGCGTGATGAAGCACAGCGGCTGCCCGTCCTGATCCACCACGGCATACGGAGCGACCGGCTTGTCTCCCTGGCGCGAGATGACGGGCTTGAGCCAGCCCTGGGCGTCGTACCGCGGATCTTCCATTCCCGGCGAGGCAGGCTTCGACTTCGCGGCCGCGGCGGTCGCACCGGTGCGGATCGGGCCGTAATTCTGCACGGCGAAGGCCTGCTCGAACTGCTCCACTTTGTCCAGCAGCAAACGGGCCCGGCCGCGGCCCGCCGGGTCGGGCCCGTGGTCCACAAGGTCGCGGACGCGGGTCTTGATCGAGGCCAGGTCCCACAGCGTCTTGTCCTTGGCGACCATCAGCGAGAGGTCGAGTTCGAGCCGCTCCAGCTGCGCGGCCAGGTCACCAGCGCCGCCGCTCGCCGAAACGGGCGCGGGCGCGGCAGGTTCTCGCGGCGACTCGCTCGCCAGGCGCGATCGGATGGTGGGAGTCGAGGTGCGCGTCAAACCTGCCGGGGGCACGGCCGGCGGCTGCAGGTGCTCGCTGCCCGTCCGCTTGCGGGGCACAAAGCCGTCGGGTGAGAGCGGATTCGATAACCCGCCTGAATTCTGAAACTGGGCCCGTTCCACGAGCGCGAGCTGGCGGGACTTGGGCCGCTCAATATCGGCCAACGCAATCGGCGGGCCCGCGACGTCCAACCGCCGGGGCTCAGCCGGCTCAGGCCGCTGCGGCTGCTCGTCCACTTCCGGCTCCGGCTCGGGCAAGGCCGGCGGCGGCGCTTGCCGGCTGACGTCGCGGAGGTGAATCCAGCGAAATTCTCCCGCCGGCGGCGCGATCTTGAGCCAGACCTCCTTCTCCGCCCCATCGGCGGCCACTTCCTTCTCACCGATAATCTGCAGCAGCTCACCCTCTTTGAGCGTCACCTGCTGCCGGTGCTCGCCAACGTGCTCGACCGAGGTGCCGACCCAGGCTGGCGTCGGCCCGGTCACGCGGCCGGCGCTCCTGTCGTCCGGCGCGCGCTCGACCGATTTCGCGGGCACCCAGCTGAACGATGAATCCGGCGGGCGGATCGCCAGCCAGCCGGAGGCCTCCTCGCGATAAACTTCGACCGGCGTGCCGCGCGGCAGGTGCTCGGTGGCGTAGTAGCGGTGCCCTGGCCCAGCGACGACTTCCGCGCCCTCGAGCGCGACGTAAGCCGTGTAGGGAAACTCATCCGCCGCGCCCAGCGGCGCAGCCGCACCAGCAAGCAAGATCGCCACGAACCAGGATTTCGCCGGCATGAACGCCTCCCGCGAAGTGCAAACGCAATTCGGCGGGCGACTTGTAACTGCGCTGCCGTCGGCGCTCAAGAGCGGTGAGTGCTAGCAACGCGTAGGGTGTGACCAGCGAGTCCGCGAGCGCAGGCACACCGGAATCAAGGAAAACGGTTCAGAAATTGGTGTGCCGGCGGCCGCGGCGGCCTTGTCACACCTTACTTAGCCGAGGAACGCCACGGAGGGCGTTCCCTACAGCTTGGCGATCACGATCGAGGCGTTGTGGCCGCCGAAGCCGAAGCTGTTGCTCATGGCGTGCGTGAAGCGGCGCTCGCGGGCAGTGTTGGGCGTGTAATCGAGGTCGCACGCCGGATCGGGACTGGTCAGGTTGATCGTCGGCGGGATGGCGCTGCTAGCCAGGGCCTTGACCGTGACGACCAGCTCGATGCCGCCGCTGGCGCCGAGCGAATGGCCGAGCTGGCTCTTGGTGCTGCTGATGCTGACCGCCCTGGCGTGGTCGCCGAAGACCCGCTTGATGGCCTGCGTCTCGGCCGCGTCTCCCAGCGGCGTGCTGGTGCCGTGGGCGTTGATGTAGCCGATCGCGGTGGCATTCAGCTGCGCGTCGGCCAGGGCGTCGCTCATGGCGCGGCCCGCGCCCGCGCCCTGCTCGTCGGGCTGCGTGATGTGTCCGGCATCGGCGCTAGCGCCGAAGCCGACGACCTCGCAGTAGATGCGTGCTCCGCGCTGCTGCGCGTGCTCCAGCTCTTCCAGGATCAAGAGGCCGGCCCCTTCGCTGAGCACGAAGCCGTCCCGCTCGGAATCGAACGGCCGGCTGGCCCGCGGCGGGTCGTCGTTCCGCATCGAGAGGGCCTTCATGTTCGCGAAGCCGGCCAGTCCCATCTGCGTAATCGCGGCTTCGGTCCCGCCGGTGATTGCCACATCGAGCGCGCTGTGCTGAATCGCCTGCAGCGCATCGCCGACCGCGTTGTTGGCGCTGGCGCAGGCCGTGGCGACCGAGTAGTTCAGGCCGCGCAGGCCGTAGCGGATCGACAGGTTGCCGCCGGCCGCGTTGAGCATCATCTTCGGCACGACGAACGGGCTGACGCGGTCGGGGCCCTTCTCGAACAGCTTCGTGCACTGCTCTTCGATCTCGTTCAGGCCGCCGATGCCGCTGCCCAGGATCACGCCGCACCGCCACACGTCTTCCCGCGTGAAATCGAGGCCGGCGTCCTGCACCGCCTGCCAGCCGGCGACCATCGCGAACTGTGAAAACCGGTCGAGCCGCTTGATCTCTTTTTTCTCGGTGAACGAATCGGGCTTCTCGACGAACGCCGCCGGCCACTTCTCCGGCGCCCAGTCGTAGACGTCGCCCCCGAATTTGACCTTGAACCGCTCGGTGTCGAGGATGCGCAGGGGATGCACGCCGCTCTCGCCGCGGAGCAGCCGCTGCCACAAGTCCTCGACCTGGCAACTGAGCGATGTGACGCAGCCCAGCCCCGTAACGACGACGCGCCGTTTCATCTAGACATCATGCGATAGGTGAAGCGCAGGACCTCCGGAAATTACCGCGCAGGACCGCTCCGGAAATCTGCGCGGCCCTAGCCGTTTTGCGCTTCCTCGATGAACTTGATGGCCTGGCCGACGGTCTGAATCTTCTCGGCTGCGTCGTCGGGGATGTTGATGTCGAACTCTTCCTCGAGCTCCATGACGAGCTCGACGGTGTCGAGCGAATCGGCGCCGAGGTCGTTCACGAAGGAAGTTTCGGGCGTGATTTTCTCTTTATCGACGCCGAGCTGCTCGGCGACGATCTCAATGACGCGTTCTGCGACGGATGCCACGATCACCGTCCTCCAGGAAAGGGATTTGCGGCCTGTGCGGGCCTTGCCCTGTACAGGTATTTGTTCACCGAGTCTTGCCGCCGGTCGTCAAGCGAATTCAACAGGATAGAGGAAAGCGGCAAACAGGGTCAAGATAGCCGGGCACCAATGACCAAGCCCCAATGTCCAATTCGTCGGCTTGGCATTGGTCATTGGTGCCTGGTCATTGGAAATTACCCTGTCATTCCCCCATCGACGGTCAGCACCTGCCCGGTCACGTAGCAGGCGGCGGGGCTGGCCAGGAACAGTACGCAAGTGGCGACATCCTCGGGCAGGCCCAGCCGCTTGGCGGGAATCCGCTTCTTCACCTCGTCCACGATCATTTCGCCCAGCACCTTGGTCATATCGCTTTCGATGAAGCCGGGGCACACTGCGTTGATCGTCACTTTGCGGCCGGCCAATTCGCGGCTCATGCTCCGCGTGAAGCCGATGAGGCCGGCCTTGCTCGCGGAATAGTTCGTCTGCCCGGCGTTGCCCATCAGGCCGCTGACGCTGGAGATGTTGATCACGCGGCCGTAGCGGGCCCGCATCATGTGCCGCGAGCAGGCCCGGGCGAACAGGAACGAGCCGCGGAGGTTGGTGTTGATGACGTCGTCCCACTCCTGGTCGCTCATCCGCGGCAGCAGCGTGTCGCGGGTCACGCCGGCGTTGTTGATCAGGATATCGATCTTGCCCCATTTCTCGGCGATGCCGTCGATCAGCGCATCGACCGCAGCGCTCTCCTTGACGTCGCAGGGAAACGCCTCCGCCTGGCCGCCGGCTGCTGTGATCGCGGCGACGGTGTCCTTGAGTTTGTCAGCGCTGCGGGCGACGCAGGCGACCTTCGCGCCCGCGGCCGCGAGGGCCATGGCGATCGCCTTGCCTAAGCCTTGCGACGCGCCGGTGACGACGGCCGTTTGGCCGGTGAGATCGACTTTTAGACTTGAATAGGGATTGTCAGCCATCACTCGGCTCCTAAATTCCAAGAACCAAAGAACCTAAGAACCAAATCGGAAGCGGTGGATTTTTGGTTCTTCGGTTCTTCGGTTCTTTGGATTTTCCTCAGCACTCCACTCCGTCACTCTCCGCCTTCCGATCGATCCGCTTCAGCAGCCCTCGCAACACGCGGCCGGGGCCGACTTCCCAGAACGGTGCGTAGCCTTCGGCCAGCAGGTTGCGGAGCGAATCTTCCCAGCGAACCGGCGAGACGACTTGCTTCACCAGCAATTCGCGAATCTCCTCCGGGTCACTGTGGGCGGCGGCATCGACGTTGGAAATCACTGGAATCCGCGGCGGATTCAGCTTCACGCCGGCCAGCGCCTTCGTTAGCCGATCGACCGCTGGCTGCATCAGCGGCGTGTGAAACGCGCCGGCCACCGCCAAGGGGATCGCCTTCATCGCGCCGGCTTTCACCGCCAGGTCGGCCACGCGCGCACACGCGGTCTTGTGCCCCGAAACAACGATGTTGCCAGGGCAAAGGTAATTCGCAATCTGCAGCACTTCGCCCGCGGAGCGGGCTTCGCCGCAGACCTGTTCCGTTTTCTCGGCGTCGAGGCCGAGGATGCTCACCATGCCGCTCGGCACCGCGTCGGACGCCGCCTGCATCGCCCGCCCGCGCTCCTGAACGACGCGCAGGCCGTCCTCGAAACTCATCACGCCCGCGAAGACCAGCGCCGTGTATTCGCCCAGGCTCAGGCCCGCGACTCCCCGGCAGCCGTCATGCACTTCGGGCTTGTTCGCCCGCAGCCATTCCAGCGCCGCCAGGCTGGTCACAAACAGCGCCGGCTGGCTGAAATCCGTGGCATCGAGCTTTTCGGCTGGTCCTTCCAGGCAGACTGCCAACAGATCGTAGCCCAGTACCGCCTTGGCCCGCTCGAACACCTCACGGGCCCGCGGCGTGCTTTCCACGAGCTGCCGGCCCATGCCCACCGTCTGGGCGCCTTGGCCGGGAAACAGGAAGGCGGGCTTCGTCATAGTTCAAAGTTCAAAGCTCAAGGTTCAAAGTTCTCGATATTCCTCGACTTTGAACTTTGAACTCGGAACCCGAAACCTATTCTTCTTCCGATTCCACGATCACGCGGCCCATGTAGTAGCCGCAATTCGGGCAAACGACGTGCTGCGGCACTGCCGCGCTGCACTTGGGGCAGTACGAGAGCTGTTTCGGCTTCTTGGCGTGGTGGGCGCGCCGGCGGCGGGTCCGCGAGTTGGACTGCCGGCGTTTAGGAACGGCCATGGGACACTCTGCCCCGGCGGGGCTGGTCGATTCAGTGGAAACAGGTGATGCTAAAGGTCATCGGAAAAGCTGTCAAGTTGGCGAGCCAGCACGCCAACTGGAGGATCGGCGATGGGAATCCGACTGTTTTTGGGTGTAGGGATGGCGTTGGCGCTGGCCTCGGCGACCGCCGCGGAAGAGGCAGCCAAGATCGACGGCTATTGGACGCTCGTCCACGACGAGGCCGTGCTGGCCGACCTCAAGCTCACGCCAGAGCAGCGTGCGGCGTGGCGAAAGATGCTCGATCCCTTGGACGTGAGCTTCTTTCCCTTCCGCGGCCGCTCGGCGTCTGAGGCGACCAAAGCCCTGCTGGAGCGAACGGAGCAGGCCCAAGCACACGCCGCCAAAATTCTCACCGCGGCGCAGCTCCAGCGCCTCGCGAAGCTGCAAGTGCGCCTGGAAGGCACCGAGGCGCTCTTGCGCGACGATTTCGCTGCCCAACTCAAGCTCACCGACGAGCAGCGAGCCGACGTAAGGAAACGGATCGAGGACACGCGCGCCGCGCTCGCCAAAGTCAACAGCCAGGTCGTCGCCGGCAGCCTGGAGGACGCTGCCGCCCGCAAGGAAATGGAGCGGCTGAACAAGGCTCAGTGGGACGGCGTGCTGAAAACGGTTACGAAAGAGCAGCAGGGCGTCTGGAGCAGCCTGCTGGCCGGCGACTTCGATCCGGCGAAGCTCGGCCAGACGAAATTCAAATCGCCGGATCTCATTG
>DASRJB010000443.1:0-5100 GCA_035649715.1 Pirellulaceae bacterium | reverse complement strand
CGCTTTGCTCGTTTCGTAGTGCCGGCCCGCGATCTTGCGGCCAGCAACCAGGGCGTTGATCGAGGCAATGTTGATGATCCGCCCGCCGCGGCCGCGAGCCAGCATCGCGCCGCCGATCTGCTTGGTGCAGATGAACGTGCTGGTCAGATTCAGGTCCATCAGCTCGCGCCAGACTTCCAGCGGCATCTCGTCCGTAGCGATGTTCTGCCGCCGGCCGCCCGCGTTGTTGATCAGGATGTCGATCGGCCCGAATTCGTCGAGGGCCCGCCGGCAGGCGGCTTCGCATTCCGCCGGCTTGCTGACGTCGGCCTGCACCGTGAATGCCTGCCGGCCCAGACCGCGGACGTCGCCGGCCGTTTTCTGCAAGCTCTCCGCCTCGCGGCCGACGAGCACGCAGTCGGCGCCCGCGTCGGCGCAGGCCAGGGCCATCTCGCGTCCCAGCCCGCGGCTGCCGCCGGTGATGAACAGCCGTTTGCCCGTCAGGCGGAAACGATCAAGGATTGGCATCGGAGGCTCCTGGTGCAGGATCCGGCGGCGCTGGCTCGAGCGGCGCTGGGGGCGGCGGGTGGCGGAGCATGTCGTTCCAGGCTTGCGCGACCGCGGCCGGATTGCTGGCCAGGTTCCAGGTCAGCAGCGCGGCCAGGAACAGGCCGCAGCTGGCGGCCACAACGCCGAACAGGTTGCCGGCGTGCCGCGTCTTGCGCAGTACACCCGCCAGCTCGATTTCGAGCCGCCGCCAGCCGAGCAAGTTCTGGTCCGACCCAGCCGAAACGAGCTGCACGTTGTGCATCATGGGCCACGACTCCAAGTGCAGCTGCACGCCGAGCTGCGGCATGACCAGCGATTCGCCGGCCCAGCGGGCCTCGGAGTCGAGCCGGGCGACGACCGCCTCCAGGATCGGCCGAATCTCATCGGTGCTCGTGTTGTAGATGATGATCCGCGGCCGTATCGTCAGGATGAGCAGGACGACGCCCAGGCAATAGCCCGTGAGGAGAATCGCCCACACCCAGCCGCCGAACTGCACGGCGGCTTCTTCGACCATAAACAGCTCCATCGGCCCAGCGGCAACCAAACCGCCCAGCGCCAGAGCCAGCGCCGCGACATCGCGGCCGCCGGTCGTGAGCAGCGGCCGGCGCGAAAGATTGATCAGTCCCAGCACGATCAGATACATCGCCAGCGGACCCAGCGCCACGCAAACATGCAGCGGATCGGGCAGCGACATGGATGGGTCCAGCGGGGAGCGGGCGCGCGTTTCGTCGATTCTAGGAGCGGCCATCCGGCGACACAAGGTGCTGGCAGGAAAGCAGTTGCGACGATCCAGTCCTGCCGACGCCAGAGCCAAGTCGCTCTAGGTTGCCAGCACTGCCTCGGCTTACAATCCAGGCCGCCTCTGTCAGTCGGAGGCCTCACGGAGGAGGCGATCGAGATGGCCAGGCAACGAATTCGGCCCGAAGAGGACGACGACCGCGAATCGCGCGAGTCAAACAAGCCGCGCAAGGGCGGCTCGTGGACCTTCTGGCTCGGCTCGCGCCTGCTGGTCGTGCTGCTGCTGCTCTTAGTGCTGGCATTCTTCGCCCCGATGCTCATCGGGAGCACCGGCGCATGGAAATCGATCGTCGCGAGCACCGCGCCCAAGTTGGCGGACAAGCTCGATGCAGCCTCGGTCACGCTCTCCTGGTTTGCGCCGATCGAGATGACCGGCGTCGCCATCCGCGATGCCGCCGGCGAGCCGCTGGCGGAAGTGGCCCGCGTTCGCAGCCGCAAGACCCTGCTGGAGATTGCCCTCAACTATCACGACCTGGGAACGTTCGATATCGAGGAGCCGAAGGCCAGGCTCTCGCTGCGCGCCGGCGGCAGCAACGCCGAGGATTTTCTGGCGCTATTGCCGAAGTCGGAAGGCGAGTCGCCTGCAACGCAAATCGGCCTGGCGATCTCGCGCGGGCAAATCCAGCTCGACGATACGATCGCCGGGAGGCAGTGGCTGCTCAGCGACGTGACCTTCGACCTGCTATGGACCGCGGCTGCCGATCAGCCGAAGACGGGCAAGCTGTCCGCGGCGGTCAGTCCAGCCGCTGCGGCGGCCGCCAATCCGGCTCAGATCGCGGCCGAATTCTCCTGGCTTCCGCCAACGGACGGAAAAGGCTCGCTGGGCGCGGGCCAGGCGCAGTTTATGCTGAGTGGCGTTCCGGCCGAACTGACCGAAGGCGCACTGCGGCGCTTTGTCGGCGACATACGCCCCGCCGGCCCGCTCACGCTGGAAGGCACGTATGTCTGGACGCAAAACGGCCAGTCGCACCAGGCCAACATCAAGAAGCTCTCCACTCCGGGAGTGGCGCTGTCCGCGCCGCAGTGGCTAGGCGCCGACCAGCCGCGAATTGCGATCAGGTCCGGTCAGGGCGATGTTCAACTGGCTCAGGGAAAAATCACCGCCCGCGGCGTGCAGCTCGATTCCAATTGGCTGCAGCTCGCCGGAACAGGGACTGCCGTTCTCAGCAGTCTTCGCGAGAGCGATCTGCAATTTCGCGGCGAGTGCGATCTGGCGGAGGTCGCGCGGCAACTGCCCTCGCTGCTCCGCGTCAAACAGGGGACGCAGCTGTCGTCCGGAGCCATCCGCTTCGTGCTGAACCAGGAAGAGGAAGGGAAGGCGATGGGGCGCACTTGGAACGCCGCGCTGGAGACGAACATTCTCCGCGCGACGATCGACGGCCGCCCCGTCGCGTTCCTGGAACCGATCTCGCTCAACTTGCGCGTGCACGAAACACAGGCGAGCTGGGGTGAGGCCGAAATCGCGGGGCGAGCCGCGTTCTTCAACCTGGCCGGGCGCGGCACGCTGGCCGGAGGATCGCTCAAGGCCGACGCCGATCTCGACAAGCTCATCGCGGAGTTAGGGCAGGTGCTGGACGTCTCGGGCCTCAAGCTTTCAGGAAAACTCAACACGGACATTCAGTGGAAGCACGACGAGAGCATCGGATGGCTGGCTGCCGCCGACGCGAGCGTCCAGAACTTCGCGATGCAATCGGCGGGCCTCGCGCCGTGGCAGGAGCCCAATCTCAAGCTGGCGGCGGAATTGCGCGGGGCGATCGGGCCTCGCGGACTGGAACGCATCGACGCGGGCCGGCTGTCGGTCGTCGCGGGCGCCGATCAACTGGCGGCCGAGTTGGCCGAGCCCGTCCAGTCGCCGTCGGCGTCCACCGTGTGGCCGCTGCGGTTCAGCCTGAAGGGGGACCTGGCAACTTGGACGCCGCGCATTCAGCCGCTCGTTGCGCTCGGCGATTGGCGGCTGTCCGGCGCGATCGACGCCGTCGGCGCTGGCAAATTCTCTCCGCAGTCGGTCGAGTTGACGCCGACGGGCATCTCGATCGAGCCCTTCGCGCTGCAAGGCGGCGGACTGTCCATCCGCGAGCCGCGAATCAAGATCGACACGGCCGGCGCGTGGGATCAGCAGCGGGCTACCCTGACGCTCGGCACGACGACGTTCGCCAGCTCCGCGCTCGCCTTCCGGGCCGACGGCCTGCGCGTGGTTGCCGGCCAGGAGCCTTCGTTAGTCGGCGTGATCGACGTCCGCGGCGACCTGGCGAAGCTGCACGGCTGGCTCGATGCGGGCAATCAGGCGCGGACGTCGCTGCTCTCTGGTGCACTGACCGGGCGCGTCGAAGTCGGCTATCGCGGGCAAACGCTGGCAGCCGCCTGGCAGACGGACGTGGAGAATTTCGCGATGCTCGTGCCGCAGCAGCCGGCCGGCGGCGGTGGCTCGGCGACCCTGGCCGCGGCGGCGTCGCCGCAATGGCAGCCGCTCTTACCGCCGGAACACGTCAATCTCACCGGTCAAGGCTCGTACGACCCCAGCGCGGGCACGCTCAAGATCGAGCGCACGGCGCTGACGGCCAGCACGCTCAGCCTGGCCGCCGCCGGCACGGTCAAGAGCGTCACCGCCGCGCCCCAGGTCGATCTGTCGGGCGAGATTGCCTACGACCTGGAACGCCTGACGCAGCAGATTCAGGCCTTCTACGCCAAGCGCAACGCCAGCGGCGTGCTGGTGCTGCCGTACGGTCTGAATACGCTGCAGCTTCAGGGCAATGAGCGCCGGCAGTTCGTTCTGAAAGGGCCGCTGTTTGCCGCGACCGATGCTCAAAGCCGCGACCAGTGGTCGCGGTCCGGAATGCCGAGCACCGCGACCATTGGTCGCGGCTTTGGAATCGCCGAGGCGCTTACCGGCGAAGCCAGTCTCGGCTGGCAAGGCGCGCAGTACGTCGGCCTGGTCTCGGGAGCCGCGGATTGCCGGGCCAGGCTCGCCGGCGGAATTATCAACATCGGACCACTGGATATTCCGGTCAGCGAGGGCCGGCTGACGACCGCGCCGCGCGTGCTGCTGAACAGCCCCGTGCCGGCGGTTGTCGTCGAGCGCGGCCCGCTGATTCAAAACGTCCGCATCTCGCCCGAGATGTGCAGCCTGTGGCTCAAGTTCGTCGCGCCGCTGGTCGCCGAGGCCACGCGGGCCGAAGGCAAATTCTCGCTCTCGTTGGAGGGCGCGGCGGTGCCGATCGCCGATCCCGTGACGAGCGACGTGACCGGCACGCTGGCGATTCACCAGGCCCAGATCGGTCCCGGCCCGCTCGCCCAGCAATACCTGGGCATGGCCCAGCAGCTCCGCTCGTTCTTCGACGCCAAAGCCGGCGAGGCGGCCGCCGTCGATCCCAATCGCGGCTGGCTGATACTGCCGCAGCAGGACGTGCCGTTCGAAGTCCGCCAGGGCGTCGTGCATCACCACGGACTGACGATGACCGTCAAAGACGTGGTCATCACCACCGAAGGCAGCGTCGGCATCGAGACCCAGCAGATCAACCTGCTGGCCAGCATTCCGGTGCAAGAGAGCTGGCTGAAGAACGACGCGAAGTTCGCGTTTCTCAAGGGCCAGACGATCAAGGTGCCGATCCGCGGCACGCTCTCGCAGCCGCAGCTCGACGGCAAAGTGCTGGAGAATTTGGGCAAGCAGCTCGTCGGCAACGTAGTCCAGGGGCAGATTAACAAGCAGGTCGAGCGCGGCCAGGAGCTGATCCAGCGCGAATTCGACAAGGGCCTCAACCGGCTGTTTGGCCCGCT
>DASRJB010000442.1:0-2030 GCA_035649715.1 Pirellulaceae bacterium | reverse complement strand
TTCGCTGGCAGTGGTCGGCTACACGGCCATCGGCGGCTTCCTGGCGGCAGTGTGGACCGACCTCTTGCAGAGCGTGATGATGTTCGCGGGCGTGACGTTGCTGGCGTGCCTGGTGCTCACGAAAGCCGGCGGATTGGAAGCCGGTACGAAGCGGGCGATCGAGCACGCCGGCCCGCAGTTCGCAACCGGGCCGGGGCTCAAGGTGCAGAAGGACGCGGAGGGAAACATCCAGGAAATCGCCTTCCTGCCGCTGACGATGGCGTTCTCGATGTTTGTGTTCTGGCCGTTTGCGGGTACGGCCAATCCGGCCAGCGTCGTCCGCGTCATGGCCTGCAAAAACACGGCCGTGCTGCGGCGTTCGATCTTCCTGCTGGCGGTCTACAACATGGGGATTTACCTGCCGCTGATTGCGATCTGCATTTGCGGCCGCGGGCTGATGCCCGACCTCGGCAAGGAGAGCGACGCGATCGTGCCGCGGTTGGCGCTGAGCCTGACGGAGGGCATCCCGCTGGGCTCCTGGCTGTCGGGGCTGATCCTGGCGGCGCCGTTCGGCGCGATCATGGCCACGGTGAGCTGCTTTCTCCTGGTGATCGCCTCCGGACTGGTGCGGGACGTCTATCAGCGGTTCCTCAACCCCGCGGCGACCGAGTACGAGCTGCGGCGGCTGACCTACGTCACCATGGCGCTGATCGGCCTGATCGCCATGCTGCTGAACATCAACCCGGTCGAGAAGCTGCAGATGCTGGTGACGTTCAGCTCCGGCTGCGCGGCTTCGGCGTTCCTCGTGCCGACGGCGATGATGTGCTACTGGCGGCGCGCGACGGCCGGCGGCGTGATCAGCGCCATGCTCGCCGGGTCGGCCACGGCGTTCTCGCTGAACATGGCGGGACTCGTCATTTCGATCGTCAACAAGTCGGGGTTTGTGCCCTACAACCTGCTGGGCTTTGAACCGATCGTCTGGGGCCTGGCCGTATCGCTGCTCGCCGGCATCGCGGCCAGCCTGCTCACCGCGCCGCCCGATGAGAAGCTGGTGAGCAAGCTGTTCGACGCCCCGGAGCCGGCCTAAGCCCATGAACCGCCGCCACTTCCTTTCGTGCCTCTTCGTGCTCGTCGTGGCCTTCGGGTTTCAGCCCGCCCAGGCCGCGGAGCCGCGGCTGGAGTTCACGCGGATGGTGGCCCACTGGGCCGAGTATGGTCATCCCGACTATCTACCGTTCATCTACGAAGCCGAGCCGGAGCTGGTGCAACTCGGCTTCTATGGCGCTCACTTCTACAGCCTGGCGCATACGCCGGCATTCGGCGGTTACCCGGCGCATTTTCCCGTGCAGGGCCTGAACGAGTGCGGCGCATGGTTCGAGGAAAAGAACCGCCGGCTGCACGAGAAGCAGATCAAGGTCGTCGGCCACTTCAACGTCGAGTTTCTGGTCGGCGATCCCGATGGCCCCAAAGGCCCCACCGGCTTTTTCAAGTTCTATCGCGAGCTATGGGATGAAAAGGAATTGGGGAAAAGGCCGGTCGACGATCCCCTGCAATTGTTAGAGCGCGGCCCGGACGGCCAGCCGATCACGCAGGACGGCTATGGCATCGGCGGGATGAAGGAGTACTGGGGCTGCCTGCGGAATCCGGCCTGGCAGGCGGTCTTGAAGGCCTGGGTCAAGCGCGGCATCGAGCGCGGCGTCGATGGCTACATCGCCAACTATTTCTACAAGCACAACTGCCACTGCGAGCATTGTCAGCGGGAGTTCCGCGCTTACATGAAAGAGCGGCACTCGGCCGAAGAGTTGAAGGCCGCGTATAGCATCAGCGATCTTGCAACTCATAAGTTTGAGGAAATGGCCTATTGGCACGATCCAGCTCAGACAACGCCGCTGAAGCTCGAGATGCTCCGCTGGGCGCAGGTCTCCAACAAGCAAGTCTTCGACAAGGTCTTCATCGACTATGGCCGCTCGCTGAAGAAGGACCTGATCGTCGCGCAATGGAATCACCTGGGCGACTTTGGCCAGATCAGCGGCGACGAGCGCTGCCTGCTG
>DASRJB010000441.1:0-3023 GCA_035649715.1 Pirellulaceae bacterium | reverse complement strand
TCAGGTCGTTGAACCGCTGCCCTTCGGCGCTGAGCCGCTGCCGGTCCACGCGGCCGGTGTGCGGGCTCTTTTCGAACAGCCACTCGTTCTCGGCATAGGCCCGCTCGAAGAACTGGGCTTCCTGCTGCTGGGCCGTCGCCTGGCCGTAACGCTCTTCGGCGACCCGGGCGGCGATCCGCTCGATCAGCGGGGCCAGCGTGGCTTCGGGGTCGGTCAGCAGTTTGCGGCCAAAAGCCTCGACGTAGCCCTGATAGGCCAGGGCCGCGTTCTTGACCTCGGCCGGCGTGTTTTCTTTCCAGTTCCCGTCGGCCTCGCGGTACTGCGCGACCACGGCCAGGTCCACCTTGGGCGGATCGAAAAACTTGGGGCGCTGGCCGGCTTCCGGCGCGGCGGGCGGCTGGACCTGGGCGCGGACCTGTTCCAGGGTCTGCTGCAGCTGCTGCCCGAACTGGTCCTTCATCTGGACGTGGGCGTCGTACAGGCGGTCCAGGGCCTCGCCCTCGTCCTTGACGTTTTCGAAGCCCAGCGCGGCCAGTTTCGCCAGTCGCGGATTCGGCGGAGTAGCCGGCGCGGCGGGCGGCGCGCCAGCGTTTGGCGGCGCAGCGGGAGGGGTGGCGGGAGTGGTTTCGGCCGGCGTGTTCGGCTGGGCGGGGTCCATACGCAAGTCCTTGTGCGGCAGTGGTTCGCGTGGTTCCAACGCGCAAACTCTCTGCCACACAGCCGGTTGCGATCAATGCGCGGCGGGAAATCTTTCCGGCCTGTTCCATCCTTCTCTTGAATAATCCAGGGGTGGTTTCTACATTGGCGGCATGCCCCTCCTCGACGAGCGCCGCTTCCCGCTGAAGGACGGCAGCAGCCTGAACATCGACCGCTGCGCCCGGACCCTGAAGGAGTGGCACAAGAAGGGCGTCTTGATCAAGCGGAACGGCAGGAAGGTCCGCATCCGGCTGGAAGTGCTCCGCGAGGGCAACCGGCTGGTAACCTCGCGCGAGGCCGTCAAGCGGTTCCTCGACGCGACCAACCCCGAGCTCTCCAAGCTCAACGGCCACAAGGAGTAGTTATGCGTTGGATCCGCGCCGATTATCAACTTGAGACCAGTCAGCGCTCTGCACGGGGCATGCTCATCTTGGTGTGGGCGAAGCATCAGGCGGCTCACCGCGACGTCATGGGTTTCCTTGAGCGATTTGAGAACGACCCCGACGGCATCGAGAAGTCGATCGTTGAGCTGATCGATCGCTACCGTCCCGAATTGAAGGGCTGCGAAGTCTGGGGAATGCACTACGACCCGATGCTGCAGCGATGGGAGTTCTTTGTCACGCACCAGTCGCTGTCGGCTGACACGTGGCCCGCTGGCCTGTCGGGGGCCGGGCGCACGGGCGACGGCTTGGCAACGATTTCCCTGGTCCCGCCGCCAAGAGAAGAGCTCCCGCTATGACGCCGCAGCCCCCCGCCGCTGACCTCGAGCCGCGCACGATCCCGCCGACGATTCGCCGGGCCGCCTTTCACCGCGGCCTGCCGCTGCCGCCCGAACCGGCGCGGCCGCTGACGCCTCCACCCAGTGAGCATCACGTCGCGCCGGAGCCCATCCTCGAGGAGCCGCCGCCGGCCGAGTTCGAGTCCGAACGGGGGCGGCCCCGGCCCAAGCTCCACGCCCAGCCCGAGCGGCAGTCGCGGCGAAAGCTCAAACGCCTGCTGCCGGCAAAGCTGCGGGCCTACCGTCAGCGGAAGTGATCGATGCCGAACTCCTCGCTCCACGTCATCAGGCTCGTCGGCGGCCCCCAGGATGGCCTGCCGCTGGTTGTGGCCAGCAACAAGGTGCTGATCATTGTGGCCGCTCGGCCGAGCGACGAGGACGACTGGAACGATCTGGTCGCGCCGGCCTACCGTCGCCGCGGCGAGACCCAACGCTTTGACTTCGTCGGCTGGACCAATCGCGAGCAGCTGGCGGCCGACGATGAGATCGACACTGCCGACTGGTGGAAGCGATGAGCCGCCTCGAACATCTCCGTCCCGGCAACTTCGTGGTCGTCGTCGGCTGCCGCAACCTGGCGGCCTACGCCGCCTACAACCCCTACCGCGAAGAGTACGAGCCGCTGCAGTTCCCCGGCGTTCCGCTGCGGATCGTCGAGCTGGGTCTGCCCTTCGCCTGCGTCACCGACGGCCAGAAGACGTTTGCGATCGACCTGCGGGACTTCGACGTCCAGAAGGTCGGCGGCAAGTACGCCGCGGCGATGGCCGGTTACTGCACCGACCCCCGCCAGGCCGAGCAGAAGCGTACCGCGCTCTTAGGCCAGGCCGCGCCGCCGGCTGCCGCCGATCCCAAGGTCTGCCCCCGCTGCGGCCAGCGGATGGTCGAGCGCCGCACCGCCGGCATTCAGGGCTGGTTCCTGACCTGCAGCACCTGCGGCCACAACGGCGGCCCCGTCCTGGTCGCCACCCCGTAGTTTCCCATTTCCTTTTCACGCGAGGAGATCGTTATGTCCAAGTCCGAGACCCTGAAGCCGCTGGCCGATCGCGTTGTGATCCGGCCCAACGAGCCCGAGAAGATGACGCCGGGCGGAATTGTGATTCCCGACGCCGCCAAGGAGAAGACCAACCGCGGCGAAGTCCTGGCGGTCGGCCCCGGCCGCTTGCTCGAAAACGGCGATTACGATACCCCGCGCATCGCCGTGGGCGACGTGGTCATCTATGACCGCTGGGCCGGGAATGAGATCGATCTCAACGGCGACAAGGTCCGGGTGATGCGGGCCGGAGACGTGCTCGCGGTCGTGAAGTGAATCGCTGCATCGCCTTTTTCAGGGAGACCCTCAAATGCCCAAGCAGTACGAATCCATGCGGGAAAAATTCATGCAGCAGGGCCTGAGCAAGAAAGACGCCCAGGCCAAAGCCGCGAAGATCTACAACGCCGCGCACCCCCGCAAGCCGGTCGGCCGCGGCAAGAAGTAAGCATGCGCCAGGACGCCGACGATTGTGGGTGACCCTCTTCGGCCCGACCCTCTACCGCCGCACCGGCCTCACGGAGC
>DASRJB010000440.1:0-8426 GCA_035649715.1 Pirellulaceae bacterium | reverse complement strand
GGCTGGCGGCGGCACAGGTGCTGGCGCAGTCGCTGTGGTGGTTCCACCCGCTGGTCTGGCTCGCCAATCGCCTCCTCTCGCGCGAGGCCGAGCGCTGCTGCGACGAGCAGGTGCTGGCCGAGCTAGGCTGCGAGCCGGCCCGCTATGCCCGCAGCCTGCTCGACATCCTGCAGCTCAAACACGAACTGTTGGCCGTGCCGGCGTTTCCCGGCGTGCGGCCGGTCGATGTCACCTCGAACCGATTGGAGCGAATCATGCGCCTGGGACACGGATGTCAACGCCGCACCCCGTGGTGGTGCTGGCTGGTGATGTTGCTCGCCGCCGCGATCGTGCTGCCCGGCGCGGCGTTCGTGGCCGGCGCCAAGGAGCGGCCGGGCAAGCTCAAGCAGATCGGCTGGAAGCAATCGGCCGCCGCCGCAACGCAGGCAACGCCGGCTACACCGGCCGAGGGCACCGGCGAGCGCGTCACGCGGGTCTATCCGGCTCGCGATCTGCTGGCCCGTTTGATGGAGGAGTTGAGGGTCGATGAAGCCCAGGCCCGCGAGGACCTGCGCGGGCACGTCATCGGCTTGGCCCAGCTCCAGGACCCGCAACTGGCCTGGGAGGGCAAGAAGCTCGTTGCCACGCACAGCGCGGCCCAGCACGAGCGCGTCGCCGCAGCCCTCGCGCAGCTGCGCGAATTTGGCGTGCGGCAAATTACGCTCAGCGTCCGCATGGTCTCCGGTCCGCCGGCGCTGCTGGAGCGATTCCCCATTCGCTGGTCGGCCGCCGACACCGCGCTGGCAGAACCGGGAGTCAGGCCAACCAGCCAGGTGTTTGCCGCGCTGGATTTTGAGCCGCTGCCGCTGCCGGCGGAAGCCAAACCGGGCGAGTCGTGGACGCAGGCCGCGAGCGTGATCGAGAAGAACATGCCGGTGCTCTACGCCGTCCTCACCGCAGAGCAAGCCCGGCCGCTCATCGAAACCGCTCAGGGCGACAGCCGTGCGAATATTTTGCAATCGCCCAAGGTCACCGTCTTTAACGGGCAGCGGGCAACCGTCATGGACGCCACGCAGCGGCCCTTCGTCGTCGGCGTCAAGCCGGTGGCGAGTGACGATCCGAGTGCGCCGCCCGCCTTTGAGCCGCAGATTCGCGTCGTCAGCGAAGGCACGACGCTGCGGATGCGGCCGGTGCTGCAGGCCCGCGATCAGCTGCGGCTGGACTATGAGTTCACGCTGGCCAGCGTCCGCAGCGTCGAGACGGCGAAGATTCCGCAGGGGAAAGGTGCGGAGCCGCTCACCGTCCAGGTTCCCGAAGTCGCCTCGGTCCGCTTCTGCTCGTCGCTCCAGATGCCGCTGGGCCGGACGCTTGCCGTCGGCGTGCTCACCAAACAGGGCGCCAAGCCGGGCGCGATGGTCGTGCTCTTGGAAGTCAATGACATCAAACCGGCAGGCGACCATCAGGCCGCTCCCGTTGCTGCGAAGGACAGCCCGACCTTGCCCGCTCCCCGCGCCGTCGCTGGGGCCAGCCATCTCACGGCGGCCGAAGCCGCGCTCGAAGAGCGGCTGCAGCGAAAGATCTTCGCCGCTCACGGCCGGATGACGCTGGACCAGGCGATCGAGGCGATCAGCAAGGCGGCTGGCATCAACATTCTGATCGACCAGCGCGGGCTGGCCGCAGAGGGGGTCACGCTGGACACCCCCGTCCAGGTGCAGCGGCAAGGCGTCGCGGTTGCCGCCGGGACGCTGCTCAGGCAGTTGCTGGAGCCGCTGGAAATGGCGTTCGTCATCGAGAATGAATGTCTCCGCGTGACTGGCGCAAGCGAACTTCGCAAGCCATTCACGAAGGTCTATCTCGTCGCCGATCTCATCGCCGCCGTCCCGCAAATCGTTGGCGTCGTCGATGGAAAGCCCCTGCCGCCGCCGGCAGTCGCCAAGGCGGACTTCGATCCACTGATCCAGCTGATCACGACCACGATCGCGCCGCAGTCGTGGGACTCGACCGGCGGTCCGGGATCGCTTTCGGCATTCGAAACCAATATGAGCCTCGTCGTCTCGCAATCGCAGGAAGTGCATGAGCAAATCGCCGATACGCTCCAGCAGCTGCGCCGCCTGCGCGATCAGCAGGTCGTGCTGGAGCTGCAGCTGCTTTGCGTCGAGAAGACCTTCTTCGAGCGGCTGGGACTCGATCTCGTTATCGAACCAGCGGACGACAAAGCGTCGATCGCTCGGGCGCGGTTGACGGCGCAGCAGGCGGCGTCGCTGCTCCGCGCCGTCGGACCGGCGCCGCGCGGCAGCAGCCGGCTGACGCTGCTGAACGGGCAAGCGGGCGATCTCGACCTGCCGTTGGGCGGCAAGGAGCGGAAGGTCAACTTGAAGCTCGTTCCGAGGATTCGGTTCGACGCCCGCTCGATCCTCCTGGAGCTGGCCGTCGGCTCCGAGGAGGGCGAGGACGCTGCGGCCAAGAGCGTGGACCTCATCTGCGATGCCGGCCAGGTCCTGCTGCTCGACGTGACCGACCGCATTCCTGCGGCCGGCGTGCCGATGCTCACGAAGCTGCCGCACGTCGGCCCGCTCTTCAAGCAAACGCCGCCCGCCGGCAGCCGCGTGCTGCTGCTGGTGACGCCGGAGATTCACTTCGGCGAGGAGGTCGTGGTCGGCGAAGCCAGCCGCGCCGCGGCGACGCACGCCGCGGCGTCCGCGAAGCAACACTAGGCCACGATCGGGCGGATCGGCGTGCCGAAGTCCACTTCGAGCCGCTTGCGGCCGGGGATTTCGAGCTGGCGCGCTTCGAGGCCGAGTTGGTGGAGCAGCGTGGCGTGCAGGTCGGTGACGTAGTGGCGGTTCTCCACCGCGTGGAAGCCCAGCTCGTCGGTGGCTCCGTGGGCCAGGCCGCCGCGGATGCCGCCGCCGGCCAGGGCGACCGAGAAGCCGTAGGGATGATGGTCGCGGCCGTCGGCGCCTTGCGCGCCCGGTGTGCGGCCGAACTCGGTGCCGATGACGACGAGCGTCTCGTTCAAGAGGCCGCGGCGCTTCAGGTCGTGGATCAGGGCGGCGATCGGCCGGTCGATCTGGCCGCACAGCTTTGTATGGCCGTGCTTCAGGTTGGCGTGGGCGTCCCACGCGCCCGCGCCGCCGTTGCTGCCGTGGAAGAGCTGGATGAACCGCACGCCCCGCTCGACCATCCGCCGCGCCGCCAGGCACTGCGAGCCGAACTCTTTCGTCGCCGGCTGATCGAGGCCGTAGAGCTGCTGCGTCTCGGCCGTCTCGGCTGCGA
The DNA here is from genome assembly GCA_035649715.1 of Pirellulaceae bacterium. Taxonomy (GTDB): domain Bacteria; phylum Planctomycetota; class Planctomycetia; order Pirellulales; family Pirellulaceae; genus CAYLLN01. The sequence continues at coordinate 5,171 of DASRJB010000440.1, read as the reverse complement.
AATTCACGACGTCGGGCACCGCCGACTGCATCTCGAACGCCAGCTCGTACGAGCGGATCCGGGCGGCCAGCGCGGGGTCATCCGGATATTCGACCGCTGCCAGCCGGTTGAGCTTGCCCAGCAATTCGAACTCGCGGGCCTGCTCCTCGCGATAGACCGACTTGTCCGGCGCGGCGAACGGCAGCGGATTTCTGGGATCGACGACGAGCTGAATGCCGTTGTGCCGCGGGCCGAGGTAGTTCGCGCCGTGCGCTCCAGCGCCGCCGCAGCAATCGGCGATCGGCGTGCCCAGCACGACGAACTGCGGCAGGTTGTCGTTCAGCGAACCGAGGCCGTAGTGGACCCAGGAGCCGATGGTCGGGTACTGCCCTTCGAGCGAATGGCGGCCGGTGTGGAACTGCAGCTGAGCGCCGTGGTTGTTGTCAGTCGTCCACATGCTGCGGACCAGGCACAGGTCGTCCGCGCACCACTCGCCCAGCGTCCGCCACCAGTCGCTGATCTCCAGGCCCGCCTGGCCGTATTTCTGAAAACCGACCTGCAGCTCGTAGATTTTCGGGTGGACCTTGTGCAGCCCTTCGATCACCTCGCGGAGGTTCTTCTTCAGGTGGGGCGACTCCAGCGTATCCTTGTACGGAGACTCGCCGATCGTTTTGCCGGCGTACTTCGTCAGCTCCGGCTTGGGATCGAAACTCTCCATCTGGCTCATCCCGCCGACCAGGAAAATCCAGATGACCGACTTCGCCGGCCCCGGCGAGCGGGAGGCGTCAGCCTCCCGATGACTTTCACTCGCAGCGACCCCATCACGCGCCAGCATGGCCCCCAGCGCCAGCCCGGTGAAACCCATGCCCACGTCGGCCAGAAACGCGCGGCGGTTGGCGAGGCTCATGCTGGAATCCTGGCGGGCAGTGATGGGGGGAGGAATTGATTCTCCCTCAGGTCGCCGATGGCTGCAACCGAGTTGTGGAGGGGCAGACCTAGAACAGCCGCAGCTGCCCCGCGGTCAGCTCGGGCGGGCGGAACTGCGAGCAGTCGAGTTCCTGCCACTTCTGGTCGAAGCCGAGCTTCTGCGAAAACACCTCGAAGGTCTGGGCGATGCTCTCGGCGTAGTTGCCGCTGCCGCTCATCCGCTCGCCCCACTCGGATTTGTAGAGCCGCCCGCCGCGCGTCTGGCGGATCAGCCCTTCTACCCGAGCCGCAGCCTGCGGGCGGTGCTCGGCGAGCCAGGCCGTGAAGATCGGGGCCACCGCCAGCGGCAGCCGCAGCATGACGTAGCCGGCTCCCCAAGCGCCGGCCTCCTTGGCCGCTGTAAGGAGTGCGGGAATCTCGTTGTCGGTCAGTCCGGGAATGATCGGCGCGAGCATCGCCCGCACGGGCACCTTGGCCCCCGCTAGCTCGCGAATGGCGCGAAAGCGGGCCGCCGGCGTTGCCGTCCGCGGCTCCAGCACGCGGGCCAGTTCGGCATCGAGCGTCGTCGTGCTGAGGGCGACGCTGACCAGGTTCTTCTCGGCCATCGCCGCCAGCAAGTCCAGGTCCCGCAAGATCAGCGCGTTCTTCGTGATGATGCACGCCGGCTGATGCGCCTCCAGCAGCACCTCGAGAAGGCCGCGGGTCAGCTGGTAGGTGCGTTCCGCCGGCTGATAGCAGTCGGTGACGCCCGAGATCATGATCGGCTCGCACTGCCAGCTCTTGCGGTTCAGCTCTTTCCGCAAGAGCGCCGGCGCGTCGTGCTTGACGAGCACCTTGGTCTCGAAATCGAGGCCCGCGTTCAGCCCCAGCGTTTCGTGCGTCGGGCGGGCGTAGCAATACGCGCAGCCGTGCTCGCAGCCGCGGTAGGGGTTCATGCTGTAGCGGAAGGGGATATCCGGGCTGTCGTTTTCGCGGATGATCGAGGCGGCGTGGTCGGGCAGGAAGACGGTGGGCGTGCGGCGGTCAGCGGCGAGCAGTTCGTCGCCGGCCGCCAATTGATCGACGTCGGCCTCGCTCCGCACTTGCTCGAAGCGGTTGGGCGGCGCGAGGCTGGTGCCTCGGCCCACGAAGCGGTTTGGCGGAATCTCTGCCATCGGCGGGAAGGCCCTGATGTGGGTTATTATACAGTTATCATCAAAATGGTCTAGGCGGCCGCTAGCAGCCGCGCCGGCAGAATAATCGCCAAATCCGCCTTCACCCATACCGGCGGCCTGGCCGATACCAACGGATACGGCGCAGTTCATCGCAGGGGGGCGAATGCGGCAACTCATCTACTGGAGCGCGGCGGCGGGCCTGCTGACGGCCCTGCTGGTCGGCAGCCAATCGGCGGGCCAGGAACTGGCGGCCGGGGAAGCGCCGCGCTACTTCTTCGATCCGTACGTCGAGCCCGCCGAGCGTCTGCAGCCCCCGGCCGAGTCGATCACCGGCGAGGCGCCCCGGCAGCCAACCCGCCGCACGCGGTCGCAGCAGGCGAACATCCGCCTGGCGAGCGTGCCGAATATGTTCGGCGACCTGGCGATGCTGACCGGCATCGCGACCGTCCGGATCCCGAACCAGGTCGGCAACAACACGATCGTCGCCAGCCAGTTCGGCATTCCAACCGTGGGCAGCCTGCGCAGCGGCAAGATCTCGGAGAACGACACGCCGATTCCCGTGGACCGCGTGTTCTTCAACTACAACCACTTCCACAATCTGTTCGCTGTCAACGAGCAGCAGCTTTTTCCGCCGGGCCAGCCTCCCATTGCTCGGCAAGAGTCACTCGACCGGTACACCGTGGGCGCGGAGAAGACGTTCCTGGACGGGCTGTTCTCGATCGAGCTGCGAATGCCGTTTTTCGGCGCGCCCGACGTCGAGCAGCAGACTTTCGGCATCCAGAACGGCAACTACGGCAACCTGACCGCGGTCCTCAAGGCCCTGCTTTACTCGGACGACTCGCTGGCCGTGGGCGCGGGAGTCGCCGTCTGCACGCCGACGGGCAGCGACACGGTGGCTCGCATCGGACTGGCCAGCCTGCGGTTCGAGAACGAAGCGGTGCACCTGCTGCCGTACCTCGGCTTCATCTATTCGCCCGGCGACCCGACCTGGGGCTGGGGCGACGGGCTGTTCCTGACCGGCTACGTTCAGTTCGACGCCGCCGCCAACAGCAATCCCGTGGAGGTTCGAGTCCTCGACGGACCACTGGTCGGCACGGCGGGGAAATTCACCGAGCAAAACCTGCTCTTCTTCGACATCGGCGTCGGCTACTGGCTATTGCGCAATCCGTACGCCCCGCGGGTGACGGGCCTGGCAGCCGTGGCCGAGTTTCACTACACGACCGCGGTGCAAGACGCCGACGTGCTGGCGACGAGCGTCGGCCCCGGCGTCGGCGCCGTAACCCTGACGAATCCGTTCAACCGCTTCGACGTCGTAAACTTCACCGCCGGCGTGCAGGCGCTGCTCTTCGATGCGTCGAGCCTGCGGGTTGCCTTTGCGACGCCGCTCGGCTCGGGCGAAGACCAGCGGCTGTTCGACGCCGAAGTCATCGTGCAGTACAACCTGCGTTTCTGACTCGCCGGCAAAAGACCAAGTTGATACGATCAGGCCAAAGGACGGCCCGGCGTGCTGATCGATCGACGCGGTTTCTGGAAACTTCATGGCAGCTGGCTGGCGCTGAGCGTGGTGCTCGCGGCTGCCGCAATCGGCTGGACAGTCCTTGAGGCCCGAGCGCTTGGCCGCTGGCCCGGCGGCGGCAGCCTGCCAGGTCTGGTGCTGGGCACGGCCGCGGCCGCGATCTTTCTATTTGAAGCCGGGCTGATACTTAAGAAGACGCGGCTGTTGCGGACGGCCCGCTGGACGCTCTCGGCCCAGACCTGGATGAAAGCGCATATCTGGCTCGGCCTCTTGACCGTGCCGCTGGTCGTGCTGCACAGCGGCGGCCACTTGGGCGGAATTCTGACGACCTTGCTCGTCGTGGTCTTCGGCGTCGTCATCGCCAGCGGCCTGTGGGGTCTGGCGCTGCAAAACCTGCTGCCGCGGATGCTGCTGGAGGCCGCGCCGGCCGAGACGATCTATTCGCAGATCGAGAGCGTCGGCCGGCAATACGCCGACCAGGCCCGCCGGCTGGTGCTCGTCGCCTGCGGCGGCGAACCGATCGAAGAGCCGGCGCTGCAGCCGGCCGGCGCTGCAGACCGCGAGATTCGCGGCGCACCGCGTCCGGTCGGACCGCTCATCAAGCGTTCGCCGCATCCGGCCCAGGGCGTGCAGGGCCAGGTCGATTCGCCCGCCCTGCGGGCCGCCCTCAGCGAGACGATCGAGCCGTTCCTGGCGGCCGGCATCTGCCGGCAGGGGCTGCTCGGCTCGCGGCAGCGGAACCAGTGGTTCTTCGACGACCTGCGGCTGCGAGCGCCGCCCGAGCTGCGCGAGCTGGTCGGCCAGCTGGAGGACCTGTGCGAGCGGCGGCGGCAGCTCAACGTGCAGCGGCGGCTGCACTTCTGGCTGTACAACTGGCTCTGGCTGCACTGGCCGCTGTCGGCGGCGCTGCTCATTTTGCTCGCCGGGCACGTGGTCCTGGCGTTACGATTCGGCTGAGCGGGGGCACGATGCCGGAGGAAGGAACCATCGTCGATTCGGCCAGGCAGCGGGCCTTCCGCGTGCCGCTCGACCACTTCCGCCGCGCGGACGGGCTCTTCCTCGTCAAACTGTGGCTGTCGCTCGCGGCCGCCGGGCTCGCCGCGGCGTACGTCGCGTGGCTGCTGCTCGATAGCCGGGCCGGCGGCCGGCACGCTTCGCCCGGAGCGCTCACCGCCGCGCACGCCTCATGGAACGACCAGTGCCGCAGCTGCCACGTCGATTTCCGACCGCTCGCCGGCGGCGCGGCCGATTTGTTCGCGCCCGCCGCCGAGCGCTCGCCAGCGGCGCATCGCCAGTTCCTCGATCGAGCCTGCATCGAATGCCATCCGCGGCAGGCAGCGCCACATCACGCGAATCAACCGGAAGCGGAAGTGCCCAGTTGCGCCGCGTGCCATGCAGAGCACCACGGCGCGACGGCCGACATCCGGCGACCCGCCGACGAAGAATGCACCAGCTGCCACGCGGACATCGGCGGGCACCGCGCGGAATCTAAGTACATTCTGCCGATCGGGAATGCCTCCCGCTTCGACGCGGCTGCTCATCCCGCATTCCGCTCGCTGCGATCCGACCCTGGAAACATCAAGTTCAATCATTGG
>DASRJB010000439.1:0-5902 GCA_035649715.1 Pirellulaceae bacterium | reverse complement strand
ACGCCAATGATGGCGATCACCACGAGCAGTTCGACCAGAGTGAAACCCGCGCGCCGACAGCGGAACGGAGACATGACGGTCCCCTCGCAAGAAAGGAACGATGGGAGAATCGACACCGACGCCCAACCGGTCGCGCCCGTTCCCCGTTCCCAAGTTCCCCAAACCCAAGGCAAATCTGCGACCTGACTCACGACTTTAGCAACTGCGGTGCCGTTGTCAATCAACGGTGGGGGTTTTTATCGCCCTCGGGCACGCTTGCCTACTGCGGCGGCGGCAGGACCAGTTGCTCCGGCGCCCAACGGCTGAAGGTCTCCAGGTCCCGGCGGGCCCGGATTTCCAGAGGATGCTTCGTGTCGCGGTAGGCCAGCCAGCGCATTTTCAGAAAGTCGCGGTCCCACGGCACGAAGGGCTCCACGTCAACCAGCGCTTGGGCGGTCGCCCCCGCACCGAGGTGGCGGGCCAGAACGCAGCGCGTCAGCCGCCGCTTCTCGTCGTGCAGGTAGACGCAGAACGGCTCCGCCAGCGCGTCGTACATCCGTCTGGCGAATTTCCGATCCTTCTGGTCCGTGTCGGCATCGGCGATCCGCAGAGCGAGCGTAAGGAGCACTTCCGCCAGCCGCGGCAGGACGATCGGGTCCTTCCGCAGCGTGAGGCACGTCTGCTCCATCAGCCGGGCGGCCTCCGCCGGCTGCTGCTTGTGGAACGCCAGGACGGCCTCCAGGAGCGCGGCATCCACCGGTGCGTCGGCCCGCAGCGAATCGATCAACGGGCGGGCCTTGTCGTCGCCTGCTTCGGCGTAGGCCAGCGCCAGCGCGGCGGACTCGATCGTGCCCTGGGGCGATTTGGGCTGGCTCGACCAGGCCGCCAGCACGGCGGGCGAATTGCCGTGGAAATACTGACTCAGGGCTTCGGCCCGCTTGCCGCGGTCGCCGGCAAACATCTGCGGAGGCAGGGGCGCATCGCCGATGCCGGCGTTAAACGCCACGACCTGGTCCTCGACCTGTTCCCAAACGACTCCCGCGGGAATCGTCAGGGGGCGGTGCAGGTTCTGCGAGCGGGCCTCCTCGCGCAGCTGCGCTACCGAAAACTCGGGGCTGGTGCCGACGGTGCGGGCGAAACCGTATTCCAGCAGGTTCTGGTTGTCGGTGTTGATCCGCAGGTCCTTGTCCGGCCCGGACGAGACGCTGCCGGCAAATTTGGCGTTGGCCACGAAATGGGCCAGCACGCCCTCCACGTCCGTCGTCCGCCAGCCGACCCGCACGGCTTCGCGGAAGGCGGGCTCGGCCAGCCGCTGCCGCAGCCGGGCGAGGTCGTAGTCGAATGGCTCGGCGCCGCAGATCAGCACCAGGTCGCCCGGCTTGGTGGCCCAGATCTCGACGTTCGGGAAAACTTCCCGCAGCGTCGTGATCACGATCCGCACGGTCGCCACATCGACCTCGTAACCCTGGAGCCATTGCACGAACAGGCCCTGGGGCTTCAGTCGCTTTCGCACCGCGTCATAGAACTCCACGGTATACAGGCTGGCGACGCCCGAGCGGTAGGGATTGCTCGGTTCGGACGCGATGAGGTCGTACTGGCGGCGCGTGGTCTGCAGCGTCTCGCGGGCGTCGCTATAGATCACCCGCACCTTGGGATGTTTGAGGACGTTGTGGTTGAGCGGGGCGCATTGCTCGGCGACGAAGGCGATCGCCGGCTCGATCTCCACGACATCGACCTGCCGCATGCCGCTCAGCGAAGCCAGCCACCCGGCCGATTCGCCGGTGCCCAGGCCGATGACCAGGCTCTCCTGCGGATTGGGATGCAGCATCGCCCCGACCATGGGAAACATGATCTGCGTGGCGGCGTCGGAAAGCACGTTGCCGTCGCTCTTGCCGTTGACCAAAAACGCGATGCCGCCGCGGGTCGAGATCGCCACGCCGACTTCCGCGCCGTCGGCCTGCCAGGCGATGCTCCGCCGCTTGTCGTTCATCCAGTTTCTGACTTCGTTGAGCGTCGTGCCGGTCGGCGCGCGCGAGCGGCCCGCGCCGATGCCGGAGTGCCGCCAGACTTCCGTCGGGCCGGCGGCGAACAGGCACGCGGCCGCCAGGGCGGCCGCGAACAGCGGGTGCAGCATCCGCATTGTGTTTCTTGCGGCGGGCTGCGCTGTGTTTCTCTGGGCGGGCTGCGCTGTCCGTTGGGCCAGATAGTCGGCGGCGAGCAGCGCCAGGGCCAGACCCGCGAGCAGAATCACGACGCAGTGCCAGGCGCCGACCGCGCCGACAAGCGGCAGCAAGCCGAATCCGCCGGCCAGCGAGCCGAGCATCGCCCCGACCGTGTTCCAGGCGTAGGCCCAGCCCAAGTGCCGGCCCACGTCGCGGCTGCCGCGCCCCAGCAGGGCGACGAGCAGCGGAAACTGAATGCCGCTGACGACTGCCGCGGGAAAAACGACGATTCCGGCGATCACCGCCCAGGCCGCGACTTGCCCTGCGAAGCCGAAATAGCGCAGGTCCTGAAGCGCGAGCGTCAGGATCGCAATGCGGTCGCCCAAGGCCAGCGGGATAGCCATCGCCAGCGCTTCCCAGCCGCAAGTGAGCGCGAAGTCGCGGAGCGTCGGCACGCGGCGGCCAAACAGCTGCGGATACAAAGCGCCGCCGACGCCGATGCCCGCGAGCGCCACCGCCAGGATCAGGCCGAAGGTAAACGTTGTCCCGCCCAGGATCGGCCCGAGCATTCGATACCAGACGATCTCCATCAGCAGGAACGCGAAGCCGACGATTCCGGCGGCGGCATAGAGCCACTGCGGGGAAACTGCCGGGCTGACGGGCTTGCCTTCCCGCTGATCCTGGGCTGCCTCCTCCGGAACTGGGCGCGGGCCCACGGCCGCCTTCTTGCCCTTCTCTTTCCGCTCCTGAACCCTGAACCCCGAACCCTGAACCCTCTCGTTCTCGACGACGAGCGAAGCCGCCGGCCAGCGCTGCGACAGCTTCCAGGCGATGAATCCGTTGCAGAGATTGATCGCCGCGGCGGCCCACAGCGTTTCGCGCGTGCCCAGCCGCTCGAGCAGCACGAACGTGCTGAGCAGCGCGCCGAGCACCGCGCCGAGCGTGTTCAGCCCGTAGAGCCAGCCGACGCTGGTGCGGCTGTCGTCGTCGGCACCGGTCACGGCCCGCGCAGCGGCCGGCATCGTGCCGCCCATCAGGAACGTCGGCAGGCCGATTACGAGGCTAGCCAGCAGCAGCCGGAGGGCGCTCGCGCCGAAGATGCCGAGCGTGTCCTGCCCGCCGACGGCGATGTAGACTCCGCGGACCAGTTGCACCAAGAGCGGGCTGACGATAGCGCCGACGCTGATCGCCATCTCCAGCCGGCCGTACATTTGCAGCGGATTCGGGCTGCCATCGGCCCGCTTGCCGAGCAGCGCATTGCCCAGGCCCAGCCCGCCCATGAAGATCGCCAGCACGGCGGCGGACGCGGGGGTCGTCGCGCCGAAGATCAGCCGGAACTCGCGCAGCCAGGCCGTCTGGAAAATGAGGGCACACATGCCCGATACGAAGAGCAACAGCGCAGCCGTGCGGACGCGGGAGTTCATGCGCGAGCGGGACGAATGGGCTTTTCGGCAGGTTTCCGAGCCGTAGGTTTTCGCATGTTTTCCGCCCCTTGGCGATGCCCGGGCGGGGTTAAGAAAGTGTGAAACGGCCGAAGCAGCTGCGTTCATTGCCAGAGGCCGGCCGGCTGGTGAGAATTCCTGGCAATGTCCCCCGACCGAAAGCCGTTTCAGTTCTCCGTCCGGCAGCTGCTGGCCGTATTCCTTGCGCTGTGCGTCGCGCTGGCCCTGGTCACGCAACTGTGGCACGTGGGATTTGTGCTGGCGCTATTGCTCGGCGGGATCGCCGCAGGCGCCTGGCGGCGCGACTGGCGGCTGACGGCCGCGGCCAGCACGGCCCTGCTGATTTTCGTCACGACATACGCCGCCAGTTGGCTGCAGTGGGGCGAGTCATCGCTGCACAGCGAGCAGCCTCTCATCCGTATGCAATTGGATTCAATCGACCGCCAATTGCAGGAACACTTTCAGCGTTACGGACAGATTCCCGCATCGCTCGATGACGTGCCAGCGCTGGCCGGAACGACCGACATCTGGGGACATCCCTTTCACTACCGGAAGGTCGCTGACGTGAGCGGCGCTTATGAGTTGGCCTCGCTCGGGCGTGACGGCAAGCCAGGCGGCGTTGGCCTGGACGCCGATTTCTCTCTGGCTGCGTTCGCCTCAGACCTGGGAAAACGGGTGACGCTGTGGCAGTTTACCTTCGAGACAAATGCCAGCGCTCCGATCTTTATCGGAGCGACGACCGCCAGTCTGGTGGCCGCGGGCATCTGGTACTCCGCGCAACGACAGGAGCGCCCTGTGGTCCAGCGCATGATCCTCAGTCTAGTCGTGACCACCATCGCGGCCGTCATCGTGTCGGTCTTCCTGGCGGGCGTACACGTCGTCCTCTCGCAATCCTCCGGACACTAGCCGTGCCTTTTGCTTACTTGCGCGATCCGCTGTTCCTGGGCTGTTTTGCGACGTACTGGCTGCACAAGCTGCTCGTCGCCAACGGCCTGAGCAACGATTGGCTGCGGGCTTACCTGAACGACCTGATCTGCCTGCCGTTCTGGGTGCCGATCATGCTCTGGCCGCTGCGGCGACTGGGCCTGCGGACGCATGACGGGCCGCCTACGGCGATCGAGCTGGTCGTGCCGCTGGTGATCTTTGCCGCCGTGTTCGAGGTCTGGCTGCCCGCGACGAGCACCTTTGCCGGACTGGCCGTGCCCGATCCGCTCGACGTGCTGTGCTATGCCGGCGGCGGGCTAGCCAGCGCGCTGTTCTGGAATTGGCGCTACGGGACCAGAGCTGGCTACGAGGCCTTCAGCAAATAGCCGCGGCCGCGGATGGTCTGAATCAGCGGCTCCTCGAAGCCCTTATCGACTTTGCCCCGCAGCCGGTTGATGTGGACCTCGACGACGTTGGTCACGCCCTCCCAATCGGCCTCCCAGAGGTGTTCGCAGAGCATCTTGCGGGTCACGACCTGCCCGGCGTAGCGCATCAGGAATTCGAGCAGGCTGAACTCGGTGGGCGTGAGCGTGATCTCGGAACCGCCGCGGGTCACGCGGCGCGTGGCCAGGTCGAGCGCCAGCAGGCCGACCTCCAGCACCGTGCGGGGCCGCTCGCTGGCCCGCCGCAAGATCGCCTCCAACCGGGCCAGCAGCTCCGGAAATGCGAACGGCTTGACGAGATAATCGTCGGCCCCGGCCTTGAGGCCGCTCACGCGGTCATCCACCGACCCCAGCGCCGTCAGCATCAGCACGGGCGTCCGCACGCCCGTCTGCCGCAGGCGCTTGAGCAGGTCCAACCCCGGCAAATCCGGCAGCATCAAATCGAGCACCACCGCGTCGAATTTCTGGCTGCTGGCTTCTTCAAAGCCGCGCTGGCCGCTCTGCACCCAGCGGCAGGCGTGCCCGGATTCGCACAGCCCGCGATGCAGCGCTTTGCCCAGCGCCTGGTCGTCTTCGACGATCAGCAGTTCCATGTCGCTCGCTCTCCGAGACTGTCGCAAAATTCGATTCTCGCCCGAAGTCCGCCGCTTGACGATGGGCACGCGGTTTTCTTGCGATTTATTAAGCTTCGGCAGCCGGCTGGCGAATCGCCGCTAATCGCCGCCGTGAAACGACTTAAGCCAGCCTTACCGAGATGTAACCTAAGTCACGTATTCCCTCCTGGGGCGGCCCGTCTAAAGTTGTCGAATCAGCTCCTGCTGACCCACACGCACGCCGCGTCTCCCTCCCGCCTCGCGGCCGATTGTTCGCACCCGTGACGATCTGCGGCTCATGACGACGGCCTCCCCGCCGGCATTCAACGTCGATCCGGCCCCTGCGCCACATTCCTCAG
>DASRJB010000438.1:0-8611 GCA_035649715.1 Pirellulaceae bacterium | reverse complement strand
CTTCGAGACGACGTCGCGGATTTGGCCATAGCTCGGCAGCTGCTTGGCGCTGGCCGGCGACTCGGACCTGGTGGCTTGATCCGAGGCCAGGTCGCTGCGGTGAAAGGTGTCCCAGCCGACGGATTCGAGCTTCAGGCTGCCGTTTTCGGCGGGATAGGGCATGTCCACCGTCACCAGGAGGAGGTCCTTGCCGGCTTTGGACTCGTCCACCGAGACAAAGTTCATGGCCTCCAGGTCCGCGAGCAGCGCCTTGGGCGATGCCTTCTGGGGATCGATCTCCAGGATCACGTGCCCGAAGAAGTGCAGCTTGTCCTGCGGCACGGAGAACTGGCTGCCTTTCAGGGCGGCCGTCACGTCGGCGAGCCGCACGTCGCTGCCCATGTAGAACGCGGCGTACCACTGGCCGGTCCGCTCGAGCACCTTGACGCCGCGCGGCCAGCCCGCCTGATTGAACTTGCTGGCCAGCCGCGAATCCAGCAAGTCGGTGCAGGCCCGGGCATTGGCCGCCGTGACTCCCTCCAGCGGCAGGCACAAGAAGGGCGGCCCTCCGGCCAGCAGCGGAGCCGGCAACAGCAGCAGGACGGCAGCGGCTAGGGCGCGATGGAAACTGGTTCGCAACATGGAACGATCCTCCGGAAAGAAGCAGCGATATCTCGACGCCATCCGAATGTTACGGCCGGCCAGATAACTGACAAACTTGTTAATTATCGATTTGATAACTTAAAAAGTTGTTTTTAGCGGGCAACCGGAGGACTGAAAATGCCGGCTGCTCCTACCTCTCGCCGGATGCCGACATGAAAGCTGCTGCATTTGCCTGCTTTGCCCTGCTGCTGGCCGGCGCTCCCCTCCAGGCCGCCGAGACCAGGCCGAACATCGTGTTCATCATGGCCGACGACTTGGGGTGGGCGGACGTGGCCTTCCACGGCGGCAGCGCGGCGACGCCGCACCTCGATCGGCTGGCGAAGGAGGGGCTGGAGCTGACGCAGCACTACGTCGCTCCGGTGTGCAGCCCGACGCGGACCGGCCTGTTGACCGGCCGCTGCTGGAGCCGGTTCGGCGTCACCAGTCCGCAGAATCCGCGGGCACTGCCGTGGGAGACCGTGACGCTCCCGCGGGCCCTGAAGCAAGCCGGCTACGACACCTGCCTGACCGGCAAATGGCACTTGGGCTCGCTGCCCGACCAGGGGCCGAACCATTTTGGCTTCGACCATTCGTACGGCTCGCTGGCGGGCGGCGTCAGCCCCTGGAATCACCACTACAAGCAGGGCCCGTTCACGCAGACCTGGCACCGCAACGAGCAGCTCATCGAGGAGCAGGGGCACGTGACCGACTTGATCGCCGCCGAAGCGGTGCAGTGGATCAAGTCGCGCGGCGAGAAACCGTTCTTCTTGTATGTGCCGTTCACGGCGGTCCACCTGCCGATCAAGGAGCCGGACGAGTGGCTGCGGCGCGTGCCGGCCGCGATCCAGGGCGAAGTACCGCGGCACTATGCGGCGTGCGTCATGCACCTCGACGACGCCGTCGGCCGGATCGTCGCCGAGCTCGAGCGTCAGGGCCGCCGCGAGAACACGCTGCTCGTCTTCACCAGCGACAACGGCGGGAGCACGGCCGAGAACAACGACCTGAGCTATCCCGACGACCACTGCCCCAGCGGCAAGCTGCCCGGCAACAACACGCCCTGGCGCGGCAAGAAGGGGGACCTGTACGAAGGCGGGACGCGGGTAGCGACCATCGTGCAATGGCCCGGCCGGATCAAGCCCGGCAAGGTGGACAGCCCCGTGCAGATCACCGATTGGATGCCGACACTCTGCTCCCTGGCTGGTTACCAACCTCAGCAGGACCTGAAATGGGACGGGAGGGACATCAGCCAACTGCTGACGTCCCACCAGCCGCTGCCCGAGCGGCCGCTGTACGCGGTCGCTCCCGGCTGGCGCTCGCGCAGTCTCCGCTGGGGCTCGTGGAAGCTGATCCTCCACGCCATGGCTGGCGACGTTCAGCGCGCCGAGCTGTTCGACCTGGCCCGGGATCCGGCCGAGTCAAAGAACCTGGCCGAGGAGCAGCCCGAGCAGTTGCGGAAGATGCTCGCCAAGCTGGACGAAGTCGCCGCCGGCGACCGCAGCGCTGCCGTCGCGCCCTGATCGAGTCTTAGCCGAATACTGAACATTGGTACGTAATTTGCACTAGAGTTCCATTTGGCCCGTAGGCTGCCATTTTGGCCCCAGCCGGCCCGGTGGTGCGGACCGTCGAAGGGCGAGATCGACGCCCATCGCCGGCGCGGCGAGAATATAAGGAAAACTCCCCGCGGGGTTTCAAACGCTTCAAACGCTAACCCCTTGGAGTCGCCGGCAGCGCGTCGGAAGTGATTTCGCGGCAATCGGTTGCAGCGCGATACTCGCGGCGAGGGCGAGGAAAAAATCTCGCCGCTGACCAGTTATCCTTATATACGTCGCCGAGAGCTTAGGGCGGTCCAATCGCCGCCATCCCCTCCGCGGCCCCGCGTCTCTGCGTGAGACTGCCCCCAGTTGGATGTCTCACGCCGAGACGGGCGAGACTCAGATCGAATGGTCCACGTCCCCACAAGCACACCGCCAGCCGCAACAGCACCGCAGCCAGGCCGCTGGCGCAGGTTCTTTCGCCTGAGCCTGCGGACGCTGCTGCTCTTGGTCGTGCTGCTGGCCGTCTGGCTGGGGATAACCTTCAACCGCGTCCGCCAGCAGCGAGCCGCCGTAGCGCGGATCGAGCAGCTAGGCGGAAGCGTTCAATACCTCCACGAGCTGGACCCCGACGGCTTGACATTCCCCTGGCGGATCGACGAGCCTGTGTCTCCCGGTCCGCCCTGGCTGCGAAGGTTGCTGGGTCCGGAGTTCTTCGAGACGGTTGTTGCCGTGGAGCTCAACCAGACGCGCGTGACCGATGCTGACTTGCGGATAATCGGGAAGCTCCGCGGCGTGGTTGTCGCGCAGCTGAATTGCACGAGCGTCTCGGACGCGGGACTGTATGAACTCCGCAACTGGCGGAAACTACGCTCGCTAGGCCTGATGGATACGCAAGTCACCGGCGCGGGACTGCGCCATCTCGCCAGCATGCCCGAATTGAACAACTTAGTGTTGGAACAAACCGCCGTTGACGACCAAGGTCTGGCCCGTCTCGGCGCCCACAAGGGTCTGACGTCTCTGAGCCTCGGGCAAACTCGCGTCACCTCCCGGGGAGTCGAGCAATTGCGCTCGTACCCGGAGTTGAGCATTCTCTCGCTGCATTCCACGCCGACCGACGACTCAGCCGTGCCAGCCCTCGTTTCCTTACGCAAGCTGGACTATCTAGACGTCACGGGCACGAACATTTCAGTACAGGGGCTGCTCGTGCTTTGCAATGCCTGGCCGCGAAAGGCCGTCGTCGGCCTTTACATCGACCTGAGTGGCCAGTCCAACAGGAAATTCACCCGCGACGGCTCCCTGTGGCTCCAGGTTGTAGCGCGGGCCTGCGCGCTAGACAGTGAGGACCGGCTAAAGCTTATCGATTTCTCCTGGAGCAACATTCAGGACGAGCACCTCGCTGGCCTGCACGGCCTGAAGAATGTGGAGCTGATCGACCTCCGCGGCAGCGAGGCCACGCCAGCGGGCATCGCCGAATTGCGGAAAGCTTTGCCCCACTGCGAAGTGCTTTACGAGGGCGACAGGAATTGAGGCCATACGTTCGCAAGTCGCGGCAGAGAGTGGTATAAACGATAGGGCTGGGATGCCCCCGCTTGGCGGATGGAGTCGCGAGTCCCTCCCTGGCCCGCCTGGACCTGCCGATGCGGCAACGCGGTTCCTCGTTTTCTGCCCTGCCCCTTGCCGGCCTGGCCCTGCTGGGCGGACTGACGCTCGCCGGCTGCGGCGGGCACGGCGCGGCGGCCCCGCCGAAGGCTCCGGAATTGCCCGTGCTCAAGGCCGAGTTGCTGACGGTGCAGCCGCGGGCCTTTCCAACGATCGTGCGTGCCCAGGGCAGCCTGATCGCCGACGAGGTGACGATCGTCGGGGCCAAGGTGGGCGGCCGGGTGGCCGAAATCCTCGTCGATCTGGGCGACACGGTGCCGGCCGGCACAAAGCTGGCGTCGCTCGAGCAGGAGGAGTTCAAGCTGCAAGTCGCGCTGGCCGAGGCGCAGCTCGTGCAAGCCCGCGCGGCGCTAGGCATGAAGCCCACGGACCCGGTCGAAGGGCTGACTCCCGAGAACTCTCCACCGGTCCGCGAGGCCCGGGCCGTCTGGAACGAGGCACTCGCCCGCGTCGAACGGCTGCGGCAGATTCGCGTGAAGAACGCCGTCACGCAGGACGAGCTCGACACGGCGATCGGTGCCGAGGGCGTGGCCAACGCCCGCTATTCCGCCGCCCTCAACGGCGTTGGCGAAAAAATCGCCCTGATCGGCGTGCGGGCCGCCGAGTTGTCGGTCGCCAAGCAGCGACTGACGGACACGGTCATTCACGCCCCGTTCGACGGCTTCGTGCAGGAGCGGCACGTGGCCCTCGGCTCGTTCGTGCAGGTCGGGGATCCGCTGGTGACGCTCGTCCGCGCCGGCAAGCTGCGGTTCCGCGGCACGATGCCCGAGCGCTACGCCCAGCGGCTGGCGCTCGGCCAGGAAGTCACGCTGTCGATCGAATCGCTGCCCGCGCCGCTGGCCGTGTCGATCACGCGGCTGAGCCCCGTGGTCGATGAAATGAGCCGCTCGCTCGTGTTCGAGGCAGAGGTTCCCAACCAGGGCGGCACGCTGCGGACGGGGCTGTTTGCCGAGGCCGAAGTGGTGATCGATCCGGCCGCGCAGTCGCTGGTTGTTCCCTCGTCGGCGGTGACCGAATTCGCCGGCGCGGAAAAAGTCTGGAAGGTCGTGGACGGAACAGCGAAAGAGCAGATCGTGCAGACCGCCCACCGCGGCGCGGGCGGAATCGAGATCGTCGGCGGCCTCAAGCCGGGCGACGTCATCCTGAAGAACGGCGCGCAGGGCCGCGTGGCGAAGATCGAACCGATCTCGGCAACGCCCGAGCAGCCGCAGACCGCGCCGGTCTCGACCGAGCCGCCCGACTCGACCGGCGGCGAAGGAGGCGGGGCTGAAGCCGGCAGCGAGCCAACACCGCCCTTGCCGCACACAGTGCGGCGACCCGTGGAGCGGTAACCCGCCAGTTGATTCTCGACAGGAGCGACATTCGGTGTATTGGCTTGCCGAGTTGTGCGTCCGCCGGCCGGTGTTCGCGCTGATGATCATCACGTCGCTGGTGGTGGCGGGCGTGGTCGCGTTTCCGAACCTGGGCGTCGATCGCTACCCGAACATGGATTTGCCGTCGGTCTATGTGCGGACGGTCTATCCGGGTGCGGCTTCGACGGAGGTCGAGTCGGAAGTCTCGCAGGTGCTGGAGGACGCCGTCGCGACGGTCGCGGGCATCGACGAATTGCGGTCGATCTCCAGCGACGGCATGTCGATGGTGATGGTGACGTTCAACCTGACGCGGAACCTGGACGCCGCGGTACAGGATGTCCGCGACGCGGTTGCCAGCGTCCGCAACCGCCTGCCGCCGGGTCTCGACCCGCCGGTCGTGCAGAAACAGGACACCGATTCGTCGCCGATCATCACGCTGGCGGTCTCCGGGCCGCGCTCGGCGAGCGAGCTCTACTTGCTGGCCGACCGCTACGTGAAAAACGTCATCGAATCGGCCCCCGGCGTCGGCCAGGTGCAGATCGCCGGCGCGGCCGACCGCGCGGTGCAGATCAACATCGACGCCCGGCGGCTGGCCGCTTATCACCTGTCGATCCTGCAAGTCCGCGAAGCCCTGGCCCTGCAAAACGCCGAAGTACCAGGCGGCCGCGTCGATGAAGGCCTCCGCGAGCGCAACCTGCGGACGCTGGGCCGCGTGCCGCACGCCCGCGAATTTGCCGACCTGGTCGTGACGACCGTTGGAAATACGGCCGTGCGAATCTCCGATCTGGGCGAGGCCCGCGATGCCAGCAAAGAGGTCCGCACCCTGGCCCGCCTTAACGGACGGCCCGCCGTCGTGCTGCAGGTCCAGCGGCAGTCGGGCGAAAACACCGTCCGCGTGATCGAGGGCGTCAAGCAGCGCCTGGAGCGGTCGCACGACCTGTTGCCGCGCGACGTCGAGGTCACCGTGATCCAGGACCAGTCGCGGTACATCCTCGCCGCCCTGCACGAAATCGAAGGCCACCTGATCGTGGGCAGCATCCTGGCCAGCCTGACCGTGCTGGCGTTCATGCGGTCCTGGCGCTCGACGTTCATCGCCGCCGTCGCAATCCCGACCTCGATCGTCGCCACGTTCGCCTTCATGAAGCTGTTCGGCTTCACGCTCAACAACGTCACGATGCTGGCCCTGGTGCTGATGGTGGGCGTGGTGATCGACGATGCGATCGTCGTCTTGGAGAACGTCTTTCACTGCATCGAAGAGAAGGGGATGGACCCGGTCGCGGCGTCGATCGCGGGCACCCGCGAAATCGGCCCGGCCGTACTGGCCACGACGATCTCGCTGGTCATCGTCTTCCTGCCGGTCTCGTTCCTGTCGAGCGTCACGGGGCGGATGCTGTTCCAGTTCGGCATCACCGCCACCGTAGCGATCATGGTCTCGATGCTCGTCAGCTTCACGCTCACGCCGATGATGTGCAGCAAGCTGCTGCGGCCGGCCCGCACCTCCACCGCCGGCAATCCGGCCTCGCGGCGCGGCTTCTATCACTGGCTGGAAGTCTTCTATATGTGGTCGCTGCGGCTGTCGATGCGGTTCCGCTGGGCCGTGATGCTGCTCTGCGCCGTGACGGTCGCGTCCAACTATTGGCTCTACGACCTGGTCAAGCAGGACTACATTCCCACCAACGTTGACGAGTCGGAGTTCGAGGTCAGCCTGCAAGCTCCCGAAGGCGCGAGCCTGGCCTCGATGCACGAGGCGCTCGCCAAAGTCGAGGCCGAAATCCGCGCCATGCCGGGAGTCGAGCTGATCCTGGCCACGGTCGGCACCCGCGGCTTCGGCGGCGTCAATCGCGGCGAGATGTACGTGCGGCTGACGGACATTCGCGGCCGCTCGTTCTCGCTCGGCCGCTGGTGGCGGGGGCTGCTCAAGGGAGACCCGGGCGAGGCCTGGCGGGGCAACTTCTCGCAGCGCGACAAGATGGCCGAGGTCCGCCAGCTGCTCAAGAAAACCCCCGCCCTCCGCGGCAGCGTCCGCAACCTCACCTCGCTGCGGCAAGGCGCGCCGGTCGATATCGACTTCTCGATCACCGGCCCGGACATCAACACCCTGTTCGATTTCAGCGAAAGAGTGCGGCAAAGGGCCGCCGAAATCCCCGGCATCGTGGACGTCGATACGACCCTGCGGCTGGACAAGCCCGAGCTGCTCGTGAATATCGACCGCGAGCGGTCAGCGGCGATCGGCGTCGAGGTCCGCGAGATCGCCGAGACCCTCCGCGTGGCCGTCGGGGGCGACGACCGCGTCAGCCGTTATCGCGACGCGACGGTGGACGACGCCTACGACGTCGAGCTCAGGCTGATCGGCCTCGACCGCCGCAACATCGAATCGATCTCGCAGCTCTACGTGCGGGCCAACCCGCGCGGCGGCCGAGCGAGCTCGTCCGGGCCGGTGCTGACGCGGATCGACAACGTCGTGCAGTTCGACTTCGGCGAAGCGGCCGCCCGCATCGACCGGCTCGATCGCGAGCGGATGGTCGCGGTGCGGGCCAACGTCGCTCCGGGCTACGGCCTGGCCAGCCGGATCGCCGCCCTCAACCAGGCGGTGGACGAAATCGGCAAGCCGACGGGCTTCAGCACGCGCGTGCTGGGCCGCGGACGCGAACTCGAGCGGACACTGACCGACTTCGTCTGGACCTTCTCCCTGTCGTTCATCTTCATGTACATCGTGCTCGCGGCCCAGTACGAGCACCTCGTGCATCCGTTCACGATCCTGCTCTCGCTGCCGCTGGCCGTGCCGTTCGGCCTGATCAGCCTGTATTGGGGCGGCGAGACGCTCAACCTCTATTCCGCGCTGGGCATTCTGGTGCTGTTCGGCGTCGTGAAGAAAGCCTCGATCCTCCAGATCGATCACACCAACGTGCTCCGCGAGCGCGGCCTGCCGCGGTTGGAGGCGATCCTGCAAGCCAACCGCGACCGTCTGCGGCCGATCCTGATGACCACGATCGCGTTCGTCGCCGGCCTGTTGCCGCTGCTGATCGCAACGGGCCCCGGTGCGGAAGAGCGCCGCTCGATCGCGGTGCTCACCGTCGGCGGTCAGACGCTGTCGCTCTTGCTCACGCTGCTGGCCGTGCCGGTCATCTATTCCTATCTCGACGACCTCGGCCACGCTCTGACCTGGCTCGCCGCCCCCGCACCCGCGCGGCAGCCCGCACCCCAGCCCGCCCTGAATCCCGCTCCGCTGAGTCCCAAATCCCCTCTCCCCTTGGGAGAGGGCTAGGGTGTCGTCTTGGCCGCTGGTCCTAATCTTAATCGTAATCCTAATCTTAATCTCGCGGCTCCAAAGCGGCCGGGAGCGGAGAGGGCGGCGGGATTAGGATTACGATTAGGATTAGGAACGAGTTGCCAAGAAATAGAAAACGGGGGTCTCTGGCGTCCCAAAAACGTTTTGGATTACGG
>DASRJB010000437.1:0-16827 GCA_035649715.1 Pirellulaceae bacterium | reverse complement strand
CACTTCCGCGAGCAAGTCGGCATAGCCCCCGCCGTACAGCAATCCCAAGTGCGTGTGCAAGAGCGTGCGGCGGTCGGGCGGCTCTTCCCAATTGTCGCGGCAGGCCGCCAACAGCAAGAGCACGCTTGCCAGCGGCGGCATCCCGGGAGCGGCCAGCCGGTCCAGCACGCCAAGCAACTCTTCGCGGAAGGCGATCGTCAGCTCGTCCTTCCAGGTCGCGACGAAGCCGTCGTCCTGCCACCGCCAGAACGACTTGGCCGGCGGCGCGAAGTAGCTCCGCAGTTGCACGTGGTCGAGCGTCATCGCGGCAGCGCCTCCAGCGTGCGGCGGAAGGCTGATCGGCTAGCGCGGACCCAATCGTCAGGGTTGATTCGGTCCCACGTGGCGTCCTCGCGGAGCAGAGCCAGGACGCCTGGCTCCAAGCCGAGCAGCTGACGGACAACGGCCGGCTCGACGGCCGGCGACCACGATCGCCCTGCTGGCACGCAGATGCCTTCCGTTTCGACCCAGTGGGTTCCCGGGAGCGGCGGCAGCGGCGAGCCTCGGACGAGCACCCGGCGGCTAGCTTGGGCGACAAAGCTCCAGCGGTCGATCCGCCACTGCGGCGCGGTTAGCGCGTATTCGCACAGCAGGTCCAGACTCGTTTCGAGCAGCGCCGGTTCGCGGAGGGCGCCGCCGGGGGCGAGTTGGAGCGGGACTGCGGCGAGGGTGCTCATCGGCGGAGGCGGCTCACTGGTTGGGCGGCGTCTCGCGAACGAGCTGGCTGATTTGCTTGAACTCGGGCGAACCGGCGCGGCCGCACCACTCGAACAGTGCCGCCTCGGTCGTGGTCAGCGTCGCCCCCGAGGAATCCATTCGCCGCAGGGCGATCTCGTGGTCCGCCGCGCCGCGGGCCCCCACAGCGTCGGCCGCCACATAGACGCGAAAGCCTTCCGCCAAGAGATCGTGCACTGTTTGCCCGACGCAGACGTGCGTCTCGATGCCGCAGACCAGGATCTTCCAGATGCCCTTCTCGCGCCAGGCCGAAAAGATTTCGCCGCACTCTCCGCAGCTGAACGCTAGCTTCGCCGGGATCGTCCCCAGCCGCTCGGCCAATTCCGCGGCCGTCGGCCCCAGCCCTTGCGGATACTGCTCGGTCGCTGCGAGGCTCACGCCGAGAACCTTCGCCCCGTCGATCAGCCGGCGGCAATTCCAGATCACCCGCTGGTGCCCCGCGATCAGCGGCAGCAGCTTCGCCTGCATATCCACGACGAGCAGCGCCGCATCATCGCGGTTCATCAACTCCGGGCTGCGGACGAGGGATGTAGCGGCCATTAAATTCAACATACCCGGCTGCTGCCGGGCGTGAAATGCAACGTGCGGTAGGGCTACCTAAAGGATAGAATACAGATGACAAGGGAGAATCCCGCGATGATCGCCGAAAGTAATGCCGCCACCGAGGTTGACATTCTGGCCCAGGTGGTCAGCCCGGACGACCCTACTTTTCAGCACGAGTTTGCGCGGGCACTTTTGGAGCTGAAATTCAAGGACAGCGCACAAGCCCGCATCCGTGAACTGCTTGCAAAGAATAATCAGGGCACGCTCAGCGAAGCGGAGCGGAGCTTGCTCGAAAAGTACCTGCGGGTTGGGCAGTTTCTCGATTTGTTGCAGGCCAAGGCCCGAGTCACCTTGAGTCAAAGCTGAACGGGCCGGGCCATGGCATCGCTGCGCGAACTTGTCTGTCGGGCCTTGACCCTAAGACGGGATTGCTTGTTCGTCTGTTTCATCCCCGCCGGGATGTTTGGAGCGAGCATTTCCGCTGGCAGGGTAGCCTGCTCGAAGGCCTGAGCGACATCGGCCGGGTCACGATCGACGTGTTGGCGATCAATGAGCCAGGCCGAGTCGCACACCGACGGCTATTGATCGCTGCCGGTGTGTTTCCGCCAACGCAGTCGAAGTGATGAAGCGACCTAGTTGCTATTCCCCCCAGCCGGCAACATTCGAGAACGATTCGTAACTGCAGCCGGTCGAATAGTCCAACTCCTCGCCGGTTTTCTTCTCGTATGCGCTCCGGGCGAGGGATAGCAGCGATTCGAACTCCATCTCCTTGGGCATTTTGCGCGGGTTCTTCAGTACGGATTCGTAGAACTTCTTCCCATTAACAACGACGACGCACCGGGCATAGAGAAACCCATCGGCGGACAGGTAATTCGAATCCAGATCGCCTGAAGCCGTGCTGTGGCGGGCGTGGGCCTTGGTGTCGAGCTGGTAGAGCAGATAGGCCAGCCGTTCTTCGAACTGGCAAATTGCTACCTTCGATTTGGTAGCTAATGCCTTAACCGCTGGGGCGAGCACTTTCTTGTCGTTGCCTTGTTGCTTCCAATCGAGCAGGGCGATGATCGACCAGAAATCCTCCTCGCTCATCATC
The DNA here is from genome assembly GCA_035649715.1 of Pirellulaceae bacterium. GTDB lineage: Bacteria > Planctomycetota > Planctomycetia > Pirellulales > Pirellulaceae > CAYLLN01. The sequence goes on along the minus strand of DASRJB010000437.1, from coordinate 14,420 downwards.
TTCTTCGGCTTCTGAGGTTGTTGCCGGCGGCGCTCGAAAGCCGCTTCCTGCTGCCGCACCTCCGCTTCGAAAGCGGCGCGGTCGTGCAACCAGCGCCATTCCAAAAATGCATCTTGGCCCTCCGATTCGCCCCATTTTCCCCCATAGACGTTGCACTCCAGCTTCGTCTCGGCCTTGGCAGGCGGCAAATTCCCCAGGAATTCGAAGTTTGGCGGCGGCTGACCGTCGAGCCAGCGACGGGCGGGCTCGCTCTTGAAGAAGAACCGCGTTTTCACCACGGTCTTTCGGAGCTGCGGCTCGCTCAGGTCGGGTCGCTCGCGTCCGAGATACGGAGAAGTGCAGACCAGCGAGCTGCGTCCGATCGTCTGCAGCACGCGGACCGCACCAAACCGTCCGTCGGGCAGCTGCACCGCAAAGACGTCGCCCGGATTCACCATGGCTCCACCCCTTCGCGAACCTCAACTGAAGTCGGCTCGCCGCGAGACGCCCCGCTCGATGCAGCCCAGTGCGGCCCACCAGTCGCGGTCCTGCAGGGCCGCCAGCGGAACCCAGAAATTGGGCAGGGCCCGGCTGCGGATGATGCCGTCTTCATCGGGCTGAAGCAAGCGGTAGCTGCCGCCCTCCAGTTGATGCCACAGAAACTGCACGATTTCACGGTTCAAAGCCACCACGTACTCCTGCACGCCATGCCGCTCGAAGCGCTCGCGGCGGCGCAGAAAGTCCTCGTCCGTGCCGCTGTCGAACACGTCGAGGACGAAGTTCGGCGGCCCGTGAAAGACTTCGCCCTCGACGGCGCACTGCTTCTGGCGCCCATAGTTCACCATGGCCACGAGCCCCGGGACTTCCCATTCGTCCGGCGTCAGCTGCACCTTGGCCAGCACGCAGACGTACCAACCCGGCGAGAACAACCGGTAGCGGTTGACGCACAGCGCCAGGTCCGTGAGCAGCGCCGACTGGTGGACTTGAAGTTCGGCCATAACAAGCCCCGCGGGTCATTTTGTTGGCGATGGCACCAGCTGCGTCAACGCCCCTGGCGCCAAAGCGCGCAAAAGAAAAGCCTCGCTTCAGCGAAGCGAGGCTGAGGTTTATCCGTGGACTGGCTGCGAACTACGGGTTGGGGTTCGGATTGTTGCCACCCCGGCCGCGACCGCCAGGAGCGCCGCCAGGAGCGCCACCGCCACCGAAACCACCGCGGCCGCGGAGAGCGCCTTCCGGCATGGCGAAGGCCTTGCCCTTCAGCTCATCGAGCTTCTTGCGCTGCTCTTCGGTCAGCACGGCGAAGATCTTGTCATCGTTCTTCTTGCGGGCCTCGGTCATCTTGGCACGCTGCTCGTCGGTCATCTGGAAGCCGCCGCCGCCCGCCCCGCGATTGCCGCCCTGAAAGATCTCCTGCATGGCCGTCCGCATGGCTTCCTGATTTTCCGTGCGAACCGTGGCGAACTTCTTCTTCTGATCGTCGGTGATCTTGAGTTCGGCAACTACATCCGGATCATCGACCGCGCTCGCGCCGAGCTGCTGATAGTAAATCTCGTTCAGCCGCTTCATCTGGTGTGGCAGCAGGATTTCGGCCAGCTTGTCTTTTTCCTGCTTCAGGCGCTCCAGGCGCTGTTTTTCGAATTCGGCCCGCTGCTCCTCGGTCAGTTGAAAGCCACCGAAACCGCCACCGCCGGCACCACCGGCTCCGCCACCGCCGCGGCGCTGCGGCGGCTGGGCCTCTTGCTGCACAAAGTACCATTCGGCGGGCGAGGAGAGGCTTGCCCCTGGCGGATTCCGCGGGGGATTAGTGGGCGGGTTGTCGCCGCCACCGCGCCGGCCACGACCGCCGGGCTGCCCATCGCCGCCACGCCCGCGACCGCCAGGCTGGCCGTCGCCGCCCCGGCCGCGCATCGGGCGCAGCTCTTCGCGGACTTTGTTGATCGCCGTCAGCTGTTCATCGACGAGCTCCAGCTCCTTTTGAACGGCCTCGACGTTGAGCAGTGTCAGCCGGCTGGTGCCGCCACCGCCGCCGAAGCCAAAACCGCCCCCGCCGCCGCCGAAGCCGCCAAAACCTCCGCCGCCCCGGCCGCCGCGCTGGCCGCCTTGCCCGCCCTGCCCGCCGCCCGGCTGTTGGGCCAGGAGGGGCGCCGCGAGGCACGCGAGTGCCACGGCCACCACTGTCGTCATCACAAATCGAGATCTCATTGCATGCTCCTTGGCACAGCAAAAAAGTTGCCTCGCCGACCGGCGAGAGCCCGAAAAGACGCTTACCCCGCCCTTGCCCGCTCGACCAGTCCTGGATTAGGGATCGGGCCGCCGGTTGGGTTTGGACGCAAAGCACACAGCGAGCGCCACGAAGCGGCCCGCTGGCAAATTAAACAGAAACCAATCCAAAAGGTTTCGCCGCTGTCGGCTTCCCGTCCAGATTTCTTGACTAACCACGAGCGAACGTTTGACGTCACGTCGGAGCTCCCAGAATCCTGCCACAAGCCATTCAGTATCATGGACTTGCGCCGATCGCCGACCGCCGCAGGTAGGGCACCGTCTGCCGGTGGTCGCCGCAAATGTAAAAGCTGTGGCCCCCATCGGCTACTGTGCGGACGAGGATCGTCTTCCAAGGTCGGTAGTAGTATTGGGGGTTCGTTTTCGGGGCCTCGGCCTGCCAGTCGCCGCCGATAGGAATCAGATCGAAGGCAGCCGTCGTGAAGTTGGCGATTCGCCGGCCTTCCTGATGGGCGACATTGCGGGCCATCGACAGGGCCTTCAGGTAGACCTCGGGCCCCATCACGGCCGATCCCATGCACAAAAACACGCCGCCTTCGAGGCGATCGACCGTGTGGCAGACGGCCAGAAAATCGCGATAGCTGGCGATGCCGAAGGCGGCCGGGTCAAAATTCGGGTGCTCGTGGAGAATGTCGTAGCCGATGCCGATGTGGCAAGTCACGGGTACGTTCAGGCGCACGCCAGCGGCGAGCAGGCTGAAATCCTTGTGCGGATAGTCGCTAGCCAGGATGTGGCGGCCGATCGACTCGGCCAGACCGTAGCCGCGGCTGGCACCATCGCGGACGATGTCGTTCATTTCGCCCGTCTCGCGCCACAAGCCGAATTCGCCCGAGCGGATATAGCGGGCCACGCTCTCGCACGTCGCGCCGACCCGGGCCAGCTCATAGTCGTGGATCGGGCCGGCGCCATTCATGCCGATGTGCGTGATCAAGCCGCGCTCCATCAGGTCGATGAGCTGGCGTGCCACCTGGGCGCGAATCACGTGGCCGCCCATGAGCAGCAAGATTGCCGCCTTCCGCTGGCGGGCCGCTGCCATCCGCCGCCCGAGCTCAGTAATATCCGCCGTCGCCCGCTCGTCGAGCGGCGGCGGCAATTCCTCCAGCGGCAGCTGCTGCGCGATCGAAATGTCGTGCTTCCGCTCCGCCAGCGGCTTGACGATCAGTCGGCTGCGGTCGAAGGTCGGCAGCATGCCAGGGGTCAGGAGTCGGGAGTCAGGAGTCGGAGGAGGGTTGGCAATTCGCGATAGTCGGGGATTATCAGGTCGGCGCCGGCGCGGAGCAGGTGGTCGCGCTTCAGTGGATTGATCCGGCCGCTTTGGTGCACCTCGTCACTGGCAACCCCGAGCGCGAGTCCGCCAACGGCTTTCGCCGCCAGCATCTCGGCGGGGCCGTCGCCGATCGCGGCGATCTCGCCCGTCCGCAGATCGTATCGCGCCATCAGCTGCCGCAGCACCGCCTCTTTGGAAAATCGCGGGTCGTTGTCGAGTGGCCCGAAGATGCGGTCGCCAAAATAGCGCTCGAGCTCAAGCACTGCCGTCTCGCTTACCAGATGCTTCCAATCTGTGCCGGATGCGATCACCAGAATGACGCCGCGGCCGTGCAGATGCTCGACCAGCGGCAGGGTTCCGGGGATAAGCATTTCCTCCGGCTTTGATCGACAGGAGCGCACGGCTGCGATGCGGGCCGCCGTGCGGCTCAGCAATTGGTCCAAATACCGCGCGAGGTAAACCGCCGGATCGGGCCGCGGGCGGCCGCGCTGGGCGACTTCGCTGGCCAGCGCCTCCATCTGCTGCATCGTCGGCTGGCCGGTCAGCCGGGTGACGAACTCCTCCACGAGCGCCGTCAACTCCGCCGCCGATTCGCCTGTGCCCGTGGCCCGCAGCGTCTCGACCATCATCGGCACCATCAGCCCCTGCCAGTTGCCGCGGAGCAGCGAGAGCGTGCCGTCAAAGTCGAACACGATGCAGCGAAATGGCCCGCGCGGATGACTCGGATTGACGATTTCGAGCCAGCTGGGCCCGGCCGGGTCGGTCATGGGAGAGTGAAGGGTCGGCTGCGAAGTAACCAGACCCATCATAACCAGCCGGGCTAATACTTCATCCACGGCCGCGGCGGCGACTTTGGCACCGGCTGCGTTGGAAATGACGCGGTCGCGAAGTCGGGAGCCGTCGTTGGCTGGTTTGGCGCAGCGGCCGGTGGCAGCGGGCTGTAGTTCGGCGGTGGCGGCAGGTTCAAGTTGTCCGCCGAACGAGCCACGTAAGAGCCCAGGCCATTGACGAGCTTCTGGCTGGCCTGGTCGAGGCGGCGCTCGACAAATGCCGGCCTGGAAGGATCGGCGGCGATCAACGGCGGCGGCTCCCGCAAGACCGGCAGGTCGCGCCGCGCAACCGCGGGCTCGCGCAGCGGCGGCGCGTTCTCGGTCCGCCGCTCGTAGTACGACGTCTCTTGCGGCTGCGAGACCAGCGACGGCGGAAGGTCCGCGGCCGGGACGGCGCGGCCGCCGCTTAGATCGAGCTTCGGGAGCAGCGAGACGACGGCGACGACGATGGCGATCTCGGCGGCGAACCCGAGGACAAAACCGCCAGAGCTGGGGCGCGACATAACGACTCCTTCCATTGCGCGCGGCCGACTAGCGTGCGCCGCGCGGCATCCGTGTAGTGATGACTGCTCCGTATGCAACGACGGTGCCAAACCGCGCGCGCTTTTCCTCAAGCCCGCTCAAACCCAGCAAAACACGCGAGATTCGCTGCCTGCCAGCAATCCGCGCCAGCAGCCGCAAAGCTACAACGGCGTTGCAAAATTGGCGAGCGATTCTCAAGTCGATGACAGATGCGCGCGACCGCACGGAGGCCCGGCGGGACCGCGAACGGCCGCGAATGTGAACATTGGTATGCTATTTGCAGTATAGTTCCAATTGGCGCTGCGATCCGCCATTTTCGCCGCCGGCCCCGGCTCTGTCTCAAGGGGTTGTCTTGCACTAGGGCAGAATCGATGCCGCTGCTGATGCGCGGCCGAGCATTAGGTAACTCCCGCCGGTCCTTCTAAGGCTTATAACTCTAATGTCTGAAATCCGCCGACAGGATCGCGGAAGTCCTCTGCCGGCAAGCAGTTGTGGCGCGATCCGCGGCGCGGTGGGGCGCGAAGAGAATCGAGCCTCAGACGGTTTCCTAATGTTCCCGAGCCGTGGTTTAGGGCAATGGTTTGGGCGCGGCTTGTCCGATCCGCCCACGGCCGGGATGTCTCAATTCGCGACGAGACTGTTCGGCCGCCGCCACGCGAATTGCGTTCTCAGCCGGCGGCGCGGGGCGATATAATTTTCCGCGACCGGGCGCGTGGCCAACGACCTCAACCAATTCAAGGCTCCTTTCTATGCTTCGACTCAACGTCTTTGTGTTGCTGACAGCCGCTCTGGTGCTCACGGTCCGCGGCGACGAACCCAAGCCGCAGCCGCCGACCGGCATTCCCTCTGAGGCGGCCAACAAAGATCTCGTGCGGCTCTCGGAAAAGGGGGAGATCTGGCTGGACCTCAAGCGGAAAGCGGTGATTGCCGACGGGCAGGTCTGCCTGCGTGAAGGGACGCTGGAGATGTTCGCCTGCCCGAAGGGCACCAAGGAGCACGAGTCGGTCGTCTCGCTGAATTGCCGGGCCCAGGACGTTCACGCGGGTCTATTGCGGGTCGGCGCGATTTCGGGCACGCCCGTCAAGTTCGACCCGGAGTATAAGCCGGCGACGGGCACGATCGTCGATATTTACGTGCTCTGGAAAGATCCGGACGGCAAGGCCCGCCAGGTGCGGGCCCAGGAGTGGGTGAAGAACACCAAAACCGGCAAGCCGCTCGAGTACGATTGGGTCTTCGCGGGCAGCGGCTTCTGGAAGGATGAAGAGACGGGGCAGCAGCGGTACCAGGCCGAGGCCGGCGACCTGATTTGCGTCTCGAACTTCCCGTCGGCCACGCTCGACCTGCCGATCGAAAGCTCGCAGGCCAACGACAGCCTGCTGTACACGGTTTTCACCGCCAACGTTCCCGCGAAAGGCACCAAGGTCCGCGTCGTCATGATCCCGCGGCCGAAGGCAGACGAGAAGAAGCCTGCCGCCGACAACGCACCGCCCAAGTAGCCATGACCGCCAACGAGTTTCGCCGCCTGGCGCTGAGCCTTCCCGAAGCCGCGGAGGCGGCCCACATGGACCATCCCGACTTCCGCGTCGGCGGCAAGATCTTTGCCACGCTAGGGTTTCCCGGTGAAGCCTGGGGAATGGTCAAGCTGCCCCCCGGCGAGCAGGCGACGTTTCTCGCCGCGCAGCCCGAGGTCTTTCGGCCCGCCAACGGAGCATGGGGGCGCCGCGGCTGCACGATCGTGCAACTCAAGAAGGCCAAGAAATCGCTGGTGAAGGAAGCGCTGGCGATTGCCTGGCGGAGCACGGCCCCGCCGAAGCTGCTGAAAGAGCACGACCCGTAGCTACGCAATCTCGTCGAGCAGCCGGCTGAGGGCCGCGTCGAGCTTGCCCGCGGTTTCGTAGGTGCCGGCTTCGATCTGGGCGCGGATCTCGGCCACGCGATCCTCGCGGATCTCGGGCAGCTCGCGGGCCTGGGCGACGAAGTCGGCTTCGGGCGAAATGTCCAATTCATCGACTCCGCTGGTGGAGTACGAATGGCTCGGCGGCGCAGCCGGCGTCAGGCGGTGCGGAGCATTGAGCGGCTGGGCGGCGTGAACCTGGCTGGTTCCATAAATATACATGGCGGTCGTCTCCCTCTGCCAGTTACCGGTGCGCGAGTCGCGGCGCGGCATGGCGAATCCCTTGGATCGAAACGGCGGGACGAGGGGTCGCTGAGAAGCGGTGGGCGATCGACCGGTGGCGGGCCACCGGTTCTTCGCGCGGGCCAATCTTCACGGACGACTGCGTCCCCCAAGTGTACGTTGCAGGTGGTGCTGAGCGCCGTGATCCGTGCCTTGGGGAGCGTCCGTGACAAGCAAGCGAGACTTGCCAGCGTCAGCGTGATAGCACTCCCATCGGCCGGAGTCGGGCGGCCCATCCACCCAAGTTGTTCGGTAACCTCCTGTACCGGTTCCCTTGGTCTCCGCGGAATGTGCCGGGCGTGGCGAACGGAACAGCGACTGCGGCGAAAGGCTTTTGTGCGGGCACATTCGCGTTGACTGGCGGCAACCTTGTTGCGGCGATGAACGCGATGTGGCTTTCGCGATGCAGGCGTGTTGCCGATCGGCAACCGGCTCAGAAGCGGGACTCCTTTCCCAGTGGTTGTGAAAGCGGGAAGCTGCACTGCGGCGAGCGCCGCAGCACCATGCCAACCCATACGTCCGCGCCAGGCGGTTGGTTTTCCACCGGCGCGAAATTCCGTGGCGGAGTATAGGAAAACGGCGGTGGAGCGGCAAGCTCGCCCTAAGGCGTTTGACCGCAGCAGCTTAGGCGGAGACAATCGACGGCATAACTTGGGCAGCCGCGAAACCTTGCGCAGCGGCTGCGGTTTAACTTTCGTTCACCAGGCTTTACGTCATCGAGATCGGAGCACGATCATGCGGATGTTCCTCGCGAGTCTGATAGCAGTCGCCCTGATGGGCCGCGGGCCGCTGGCGGCTCAGGATGCGGATCTGTTCAACAAGCTCGATGCGAACAAAGACGGCGCTATCTCGCTTGATGAAGTCCCGGCCGAGCACGCGGCGAAGTTCGCGCAGCTGCTGAAGATCGCCGGCAAGGAGACGGAAAAGAAAATCAGCCTGCCGCTGTTTCAGGCGGCGCTCAAGCAAGTTCAGGCAGCGGAAAGGGCGGCCTCGCAACCTGCGGCAGCTGCCCCCGGGCCCGCCGTCGATGCGGACGCACTGTTTGCCAAACTGGACGCGAACAAGGACGGCTTCGTGACGAACGAGGAAGTGGAGGGCGGGCAGAAGTCGCTCTTCGATCGCCTGGTCCGCAACGCCGACCGCAATAGCGACAAGCAGCTGAGCCTGGCGGAATTCAAGGCGGGCCTCGCGCCGGACGACAGCCCTCGGCAGCCGCTGGCGGGCGGCGGCTTTCCCGGCCGGCCCGGCGGCGGCGCTCCGCAGGCCAATCCGCGGCAGTTCTTCGACCGGCTCGACGCGAACAAGGACGGCAAGCTGAGCAAGGAGGAGCTGCCGGAACGGATGCGCGAAGGACTCGCCCGGCTCGACGCCGACGGCGATGGATCGATCAGTCCCGACGAGCTTGCCCGGTCCGTGGGGCGGGCCGGCGCACCGGGTACTCCCGCGCCGCCGCAACTGGCCGAACAATTCGACCGACTCGACGCCAATAAGGACGGCAAGCTCACCAAAGACGAAGTGCCCGAAGACCGGCGCCTGATGCGGAGCATCTTCGACCGCGCTGATGCCGCGGGAGTAACCAAGGAGCAGTTTCTGCGGGCGATGGCGGCGGTTGCCCCGCCGGGCCCGCCGCAGCGCCGCCCGGACGGTTCGCCAATGCCGCCTATTGACGCACTGCGGCCGGCACTGGCCGCGATCGATGCCAATCGGGACGGAGAACTATCCAAGGAGGAAATCGAAGGCGCGGCGAAGGCCCTGCTCGCGCTGGACAAGAACGGCGACGGCAAACTGACCCGCGATGAACTCGCGCCTGCCCCAGGGCCGGGACGCGACCGCCGGCCGGAAAACCGCTGATTACTCGGCCCAATCCAGTCCCGTTTCCGACTTGATCCGCTGCTCGTAATTGCCGAGCAGCCCGCCGACCACGTCCCACCGGTCGGTGCGGCGGACTTCGATATCGCCCTGGCGGTTGATCCGCACGATCGTGTCGTCGTCGATGCCGCTGGAAGCCCAATCGCCGTCGTGCAGCTCGTCCGTCTCGATAAGGCGTTTGAGCGCCTTGCCGGTCAGCTCGATGAATTTCATGCCGCTCCTCGCGTCGTGGACTCGGTCATCCTAACTCGCGATGGGAGCGAGGGCGAGCCGCTATCGCCCGTCCATCCGGCGGGCGGCCTTCGCGGCCCGATGCGCGCGGCGCGGCGTGAGCTGCACGGGCTCGCCCATGACGACCGGCAGGCCGTAGTCCACGAGCTCCAGAGTGCTGCGGCGGACCACGCGGCCGGTAGAGTCGGTCTCGCTGGCCCAGTGGGCGACCACGCCGCCGGGAACGTCGTCGCAGTGAACTTCCAAGGTGATCTTTTTTCCGTGAGGCAGCGTCTGCGTCGTCTTCACATACATCGCGGGCTTGATATCCCCCTTGATCTTCTGAGGCAGATCGAGGGCGATCACTTCCACCAAGGTCGCATTGCGCTTTTCCTCCGGCACGCCCTCCAGGCTCGATTCGCGGCGCAGCACGAACGGGGCCACCAGGCTGGTGTAGTGGAGCGTGCTGGTCAGCTTGCCTCCTTCGACGTCCACGGCCACCTGGCGGACCTCGCAGGGGATCGTCTTGCCGTCGATCGTCACCGGCGCTTCGCCCAGTTGCTTGATCGCCAGCGGCCGGCCGGCCGGCTCACCGTAATAGCCGTGCTTGACGGTCTGCGGCGTCATGGGAATCCGCCGCCCGGCGATGTTCACCGTAATCTCCGACCGCAAGGTGTAAGCGGCGTCGTCGGCGCTCAGCAGGGTCGCGCGCGTGTCGGTGCTGGAGAGGTTGGTGATCTGGCCCTTCTCGTCGATCGACTCCGAGGACGTCCGCACGAATTTCCACGAGCCGACGGGGAAGCGGCCCCAGGGATGGTGGTCGCGTGGATAGCCGGCTTCCTGGCCGCTGGCCAGGGCGCACGACGCTAGCAGAGCCAGCACCGCCGGGCCGAATGTTGAACGCCTCATAGAGTGAAGCAGGTCCGCCTTGGTTTTTCGATTCCGAAAGTTTAACCCTCGGCACGAGACGATTCGACCCTTTGCCGCACTTTTTTCCTGCGAAATTCTGCTTGAACGCGGCTGGTCCTGCGGATCGTGCAAATCAACCGACGGGCGTCAGTTCGGCTGGCAATTCGTTCTTTACCTTGCGGAGTGCTTCGACAGCCGCGACGAGGTGGGTGTCGTCTCGCGGCTGCACGCTGCGCAGGTCGAGCAACAAGCGCCCCTCCTGAATTCGACCAACGACGGCGGGCGTGCCGCGGCGGAGCGCTGCGGCCAGCGCATCGACCGTGCCGGTCGCCGGCGTGAGTGCCAGGCAGATCGTCGCCAGCGATTGATTCGGCAGCGAACCGCCTCCGACATAGGCGCGGTCGGTGACAACCTCGACCGCCGCTACACCCGTGGCCTGGATTTGCGGCGCGAGTCGCTCGGCGCGGTGACGGAGGTTTTCGAGCGGTGTAGCCAGCAGCGTGAGCAAGGGCACGGAGCGTTCGGCGTGTGCCGGATCTTCATACAGCCGCAGCGTCGCCGCCAGTGCGGCCAGCGTGAGCTTATCGACGCGCAAGGCACGAGTGAGCGGGTGCTTGAGGATTTGCTGCACGAGATTGCGTCGGCCGGCGACGATGCCGCATTGCGGACCGCCCAGCAGTTTGTCGCCGCTGAACAGCACCAGGTCAGCGCCGGCGCGAATGCTCTCACCGGCGATCGGCTCTCCCTTGACGCCGTAGGGCGAAAGATCCACGAGGGCTCCGCTGCCGATGTCGTCGATCACGGGCAGGTCGTGCTTGCGGCCCAGCGCGACCAATTCCGCCAGCGGCGTCTCTTCGGTAAATCCAACGACCGCGTAGTTGCTCGTATGCACGCGCAGCAGAGCGGCCGTTTTCTCGCCGATCGCCGCGGCATAGTCGCCGATCCGCGTCTTGTTGGTGGTGCCGACTTCGCGGAGCACCGTGCCGCTGGCGGTCATCACTTCGGGCAGGCGGTAGCTGCCGCCGATCTCGATCAACTGGCCACGGGAGACGATAACTTCGCGGCCGGTCGCCAGGGCGGCCAGCGTGAGCAGCGTCGCGCCGGCGTTGTTGTTCACGACGGCGGCCGCCTCAGCCCCGGTGAGCCGCGTCAGCTGCCGCTCGACGGCGACGGCCCGCTGCGAGCGCTCGCCGCTGGCCAGGTCGAGCTCCACGCTGGCGTACCCGCGGGAGACTTCGCCGATCGCCGCAATCGCCTCTTCCGCCAGGGGCGCTCTCCCGAGACCGGTGTGCAGCAGAATGCCCGTGGCATTGATGACCGGCCGCAGCGACGGCAGCTCCTCGGTGGCGATCCAGTCGGCGATCCGCTGGGCCAACTCCGACGCGGTTGGAACGTGGACCCCTGCCGCGGCCGTCTGCACCTGCGACCGCATGTCTTCCAGGAACTGCCGCACGCCCGACACGACCACGTTCCGGCTGACGCGGTTGACGAGCGATTTCAGCGGCGGGCTGTCAAGCAGCTCGGTGACCGACGGAATACTGCGAAGGACGCTGGACATGGGGACTCCCGCGATTGAAAGTTCAAACTACTGGCCGCTGCTCGCGGCGACAATGGGCGGCGAACCCAGGACGCGGGCATCGCCGCGGCGGACGGTAAACCCCGCTTGGTCCCAAAACTCGCAGAGCGGTACGGCGTACTTGCGCGTCGTGCCAAGCCATTCGCGAATCTCGCTCAGCGTCGCGCTCTTGCCGCCGGCCAGCGCCGACTGCACTTGCCCGCGGGCCTGCGCTTCGACGGCGGGATGCAGCCAGTAGTCCGGACCGACGGCGACGAGCTGACCGCTGGCCGCGGCCAGCTGCAGGAGCTGCGGGACGGAGTCTTTGTTCTTCAGAGCCCGCCGCGTGCATTCCTCCAGGCCGGGCGAAGCCAGGCCGGCCTCGCGAAACCACTCCAGCATCTGCTCGAGCAATTGCTGCTGCCCGCGCGAGAGCTGCGGCCCGTGGCCCGCGAGCACCAGTCCCAGACGCGTGATCTCGACGCGCTTTTGCTTCACGAGGAAGTCGATCGCCGCGGCCAGCACATCGTCGTCGTAGGCGGACAGCCGCGACGACAATTCCGGCCGCGGCACGGCCAGCCGCAGCGGCTCGCGGCGGTGGATCGACTCCAGCACGGCAGCAATGCGTTCGCCAAGCGCCGCCAGAATCGTCCGGTGCAAGCGGCGCGTGTTCGTTGGGCTGAGGGCGATCTCGACCATCTCGCCGCGCGACCGGAGCAGCTCGCAAGCGGCCGCCGCGTCGTCGATGCCCGCCAGGCGCGGCAAGGCTTCCGGCTGCCAGCCGTGCAGCCCGGCCAGATAGAGCGTCGCCGCGGCGCGCTCGATGGCATCGGCCGATTCCAGCCGCGCGAGCCGCGTCGCCGTTTCTTCGTCCAGTTTGCCGATGGCGTGCGCCGCCGGCTCGAGCACTCTCCCGCCGCCGATCGTTTCGACCGGCGATTCGCGGCGCACGACCAGCGGCTGATTCCAGGTCGCCACGGCGGGCGTCGCCAGGTGCAACTGCACGAAGGCGGATTCTCCGGGCGCTAGCCGGCTGCGGTCGAGCAAGCGCACCGTTGCCAGAATCTCCGCCGTGCCCAGGTGCAGGCGGACTCGGGCCCGGTCGCGCAGCGGCGGAGCATCGGGCAGCAAGCGCAACCGGGCCGTCAGACGCCACGCCGGCACGAGCGCGCCGGGTGTGCAAAGCTCCTGGCCGCGCTCGATCTGCGAATGATGGACGCCGCCCAGGTTGATCGCGCCGCGTTGACCGCGATGGAGTTCCGTCGCAGGTTGATCGTGGTTGTGCAGCCCGCGGACGCGCGCGGTCAAGCCAGCCGGCTCAATCCGCAGCTCATCACCGACCTGCACGCGGCCGCTGGTGACGCTGCCGGTGACCACTGTGCCGTGACCTTCGACGGCAAACGTGCGGTCGATGGCCAGACGAAAGGGCCCGCGTCCCACGGGGGCGATGCGCGGCGCGGCGGCTTCGGCAGCTTTGCCCAGAGCGGCTTTCAATTCAGCGAGGCCCGCCCCGGTGACAATGCTCGTTCGTACCAGCGGCGCGTCGGCCAGCGGAGTGTCGGCGGCCAGCGTGCGAATCTCGTCCTCCACCAGCGCCAACCAATTTTCCTCCGCCAGGTCGCACTTGGTCACAACGATCACGCCGCCCTTGAGATCCAAGAGCCGCAGGATTTCCAGATGCTCACGGGTCTGCTGATTCACCGAGTCGTCGGCGGCGACAACGAGCATCGCCAGGTCCATGCCCGTAGCACCGGCCAGCATGTTGCGGACAAAACGCTCGTGGCCCGGCACATCCACGATGCCCAGCCGGTATGGGGGCAAATCCAACGAAGCGAATCCCAGGTCAATCGTGATGCCCCGCCGTTTTTCTTCGGGCAGGCGGTCGGTATCCACGCCGGTGAGGGCCCGAATCAGCGAGGTTTTGCCGTGGTCGATGTGCCCCGCGGTTCCCAAGATCAGATCGACGGACATACGGCGAGTATAAGGGCTGCTGGCACGCCGCTGCACTCGCGCGGGGCTTCAGCCGCTCAGTCGCACTTGCGTCACCGCCCGCGTCCAATAGAATTAAGGTATGGTGACCGTGGGCAGGTTCGTCTGCCATCTCTACTGGGCCGGTGTGAGGAGTATCCCTTGCTAACTGAATCCGAGGTGCAGCGTAGCTTTCGTAATCTGTTTAAGAGCAAGGACGTAGCGTCCGACGTCTTTGAAAGGGCCGAGGCACTGCTGGACGAATTGCGGGCCGAGAGCCCGCTGCGTCATCGCTTGAGCCTGGAGCTCGAAGAAATCCGCAAGCTGCACACGGCGAAGGTCTGAGCCTCCGCCACTAATTCAGCGGTTGATCGTCAGACCGGCCGTCAAGCCCGTCATGACGACGTCCTGATTGTCGAACCTGAGCGTGTTGCCGCGGCCGATGCCTTGGCCCAGATCGATAAACAGCAAGCCAAAACGGAACGAGACGTCGCGCGTCACTTCGTAGGCCGCTTCCGCCCGCACTTCGCCGCCCCACACGAACTGTGTGTTGTTCGCAAAGGTGTGCGTTTCTGTGTTCAGTTGCAGGTCGACGTCGCCGGCCAGCGCGGTATAGCGGACGCGATTGAGCCGTTCGATGTTCTCGAGCTCTTGGAAATTTACCAGGCCGAACATCCGCACTTCCGCCGACAGCAGCCAGTGGCCGAATTGATTGCAGAGCCGCGCCCCGAGTTGGCCGCCGAACATCTGATTGTAGTACAGCGCCTCCGACGTCTGAAAGTCTTCCCACGGGCCATTCACGTTGGGGTTGGCAGGATCGGGTTGGCCGGGAGGAAGGATTGTAGACGCAAACCG
>DASRJB010000436.1:0-9474 GCA_035649715.1 Pirellulaceae bacterium | reverse complement strand
GATCCCCGCAAGGCATCGCGGCAGGCGCTGTTCGCGGACCTGGAGGCGATGAACTACGTCTCGTTCGCTGAGTCGAAAGACGACAAGGACCTCCTCCTGGTCACGGTGGACATGCCGTATCCCGCCGAGCTCGGCAGCCTGAAGCTCGAATCCGTGGGCTTGGGCTGGGACAAGTTTCACCGCAACGACCTGTCCTCTGACCAGGCCACCAAGTCCGAGTCGCCGGCCAGCGCCAAGCAGCTGCCGAGCTATGGCCAAATCCGCGACGTCGTCTCGAAGCATGGCGCCAGCCTGAAGGGCATTCGCTGGAGCGAGCAGCACGCCTGCCGCCCGCTCGGCTGCGTGACCGCACCGGCCACCCGCACGGCCCAATCTCAGGCCCAGCGGTAAGCCCGAACTAGCTGCCAGCAGGGTGGCTCACGATGTCGTACAGACGCTTGACCAGCGCCTCCGCGACGGGCCCGACCAGGGCGGGCCTCATCAAGTTCATCACGTAGGCGAAGGTCAGGCGGCGATCCACGTCGGCGATGACCAGCGAGCCGCCCGCGCCGCCCCAGGAGGCCAGCCGGCCTTCCGGGAGGAAGGAGAGCACTTGCGGCATGGGAAGCAGGTCAGGTGCACTGACTCGAAACCACTCGACACTTCGCGAACCAATTCGACTCGTTGCGAGTTATTAAATAATTATTCAATAGCCGGAGCGGGGCTCGAACCCGCACGTCCCTTAACGGGACACAGGATTTTAAGTCCTGTGCGTCTGCCAATTCCGCCATCCGGCCGATGGAGTACAATCTCGCGGTCAGACTAACGCGGGCCGCGGGGCTCGCCAAGGTCCGCCCCCGCTGCTTGAGCGACGTTCTCCTTTCGCCGATTGCATGGACATCTTCCGCCTGCCGCAGGTGATCCTGCTGGCGCAAGAATCTTCCGGCTCCCGCGGGTTTTTGGGCACCCGCGGCTCGCTGATGCTGGATGTCGTTTTCCTGGCGATGTTCGTCATCGTCCCCTGCCTGGCGGCCAGCATCTGGCTCGTGAAACAGCGCCGGCAATACCTGCTGCACAAGCGGCTGCAGCTGGCGATGGCGGCCGTGCTGCTGACGGCGGTCGGGCTGTTCGAAATCGACTTGCAGCTCTTCACGAACTGGGAGGATCGCGCGGCGGCCTCGCCCTATTTCGACGCGGCGCACAAATGGAGTTGCCCGGTCGGAATCAGCCTGATCGTGCACCTCTGCTTCGCGGTGCCGACTTTCTGCCTGTGGATTCTCGTCGTCGTTCAGGCGCTGCGGAAGTTCAGCCGCCCACCGCAGCCGGGCCCGCACAGCCGCTGGCACGCCCGAGCCGGCTGGCTGGCGGCGGCGGGAATGACGCTGACCGCCGTGACGGGATGGTTCTTCTACTGGCTGGCGTTTGTCGCCTGATTTTCAAGCGCCGAACAGCTCGAGGGCCGGCTGGCCCTTACCGTCTTCGGTGGCGTAGAACGGGCGCTTCTCAACGTCGAAGGCAGTCTTGGGGCTGACGCCGAGGGCCGTGAAGATCGTGGCGTGCAGGTCGGTGACCGTAAGTGGATTCTTGATGGCCAAAAACGGCCGCTCCTTCGCCGTCTCTCCATAGAGGAAGCCCCGCTTGACGCCGCCGCCCCACATCACCACGCACGAGCCGCCCGTGAAGTGCCGGTGCTGCCCGTAGTGCTTGAGCGCCTGGAAGCGATCAACTTTCTCCGTCGCCTGGTCGTTCGCCGTGCTGCCCGGCCGGCCCTCGATCAGCATGTCGCGGCTGAATTCGCTGGCCAGGATGACCAGCGTGCGTTCGAGCAGCTGGCGTGCCTCCAGGTCGCGAATGAGCTGGGCGATCGGCCGATCGATCTGCTTCTTCATCTCGACCAGCGTCGTGTAGCCGTTGGCGTGCGTGTCCCAGTTGAGGAACGGCACGTACTCCGTGGTGACTTCGATGTAGCGGGCGCCGGCTTCGATCAGGCGGCGGGCCAGCAGGCAGCCGCGGCCAAAACGGCCGGTGTCGTATTTCTCGTAGCTCTCCTTGGGCTCCAGCGAAATGTCGAACGCGGTCCGCTCGGGCGCGCTGAGCAGGCGGTGCGCGTTGTCGAGCGCCCGCAGCATCGACTCGCGCTGATAGTCGCTCCGCGCGTCGCGGTCGGGCGATTCTCTGAGCAGCTTCTGATAGAGCCGGTAGCGGCTGCTGAACCGGTCCCCCTCCATACCCTTGGGCGGGCGGACCGACTGGGCCGCCTCTTCCGGGTAAGGCAGGTTCATCGGGCCGAACTCGCTGCCGAAGAAGCCGGCAGTCGTAAACGCCTTCAGCTCTTCCTGCTCTCCGACGCCTTCTAGTCGCTGGCCAATGTTGATGAACGGCGGGATGACGGGGTTCTGTGGGCCCTTGACGCGGGCCAGCCACGCGCCAATATGCGGGCAGGCGACGGTTTGCGGCGGGACGTAGCCGGTGTGCCAGTGATACTGATGCCGCGAGTGCAGGATGCTCCCCAGGTCGGGCAGCACATGCGAGCGGATCAGCGTAGCCCGATCCATCACCTGGGCGATCTGCTCCAGGCCCTGCGTGATTTTGATGTGGTCAACGACCGTATCGATCGCCGGAAAGCAGCTCTCGACATCGCCCACCGGCAGGCCAACCTGGAACGGCACATATTTCTTCGGGTCAAACGTATCCGGAGCAGCCATCCCGCCGCCCATCCACAGCACGATCACCGCATCGGCCTTCGCCGCCGGATGCACGAGCTTCTCGCCGCCGGGCGCAGCCAGAAGCAGCCGCGGCTCGCCGGCCAAGAGTGCCGCCGCGCCGGCGGCGGACACTTGCTGAAGGAAGCGGCGGCGGGCTTGAGGGTTCGGGTTGTCGTGGATCATGGACGGACTCCCGTGCAATTCATATTAGCAGTTCAGCATCCGCTGGACTAACGGGCTGACCTTCGTAAGGCCCACTCCGTTGTCGTAACTAACCTGACTTTCGCCCCTTGCGTTTGGCATTCGCTTTGGCCGCGTCCTGTTTGACTCGGAGCTTTACGAGCCGGGCGATCAAGTGGTAAGGGATCGGTTCGTCCAAAGGAAACTGCAAGTTGCCTTTGGGCCCAGCGTAGCGGGCCACCGCTCGCTCGAGGGCCGCGTCACCGGAAATCGGCGGATACAGCCCGATGTGATCCTTCCAGGCGGCGAAATAGACGAGAATCCCGTGCTGCCTGAAGGCGGGCATCTGGTAGCTGATGACTTCCTCGGCGTCCGGCGCTGCGCGGCGAATCGTCTGGCGCACTTTCTTCAGGATGCGCTGCACGCCGGCGGGAAACTGTGCGAAATAGGCATCGATGTCTTTCGGCTTTGATGGTTTCGGCATGACTAACGCACCAGTTGAAATTCGGGCAACATGATCACCGTCCACAGCGCGTCTTCGATGCCCTGGGCGGTCAGTTTCTCGCCCAGTGACTCCTTCAGAATCGCAAGCTCTTCAGCTGCCGGCTCGCGGCAGAGGGCGAACTGATAGAGCCAGCGGACGAAGTGCTCGGGCGATTGCCATTCGCGGGCCAGCAGCTTCTGGGCGCCGCGCTGCAGGGTGCCGGCCAGGATTTCGCCGTTGGCCAGATCGATGGCTTCCAGGGTCGTCAGCTCGGCCGGGCGGACGGTGACGATCTGGTCGCGGTTGGGGCGGCCGAGGGTTCGCATCAGGAAGTCGCTCTTCACGAGCGAGGCCCGCACCATCAGCTCCGCGCCGATGGCCCCGCGGGCCAGCAGCGCCGCCAGCGGGCCATCGAGCTTCGCGCTCCAGACTTCGGACTTCAGGGCGATCGCCGCCGGCTGCCAATCGGTCGGCTGCTCGCGAACAAAGCGGCCGTTGCCGTTGGGTAGTTTCGCCGTCCACTCCCAAGACGCATCGGTCCCATGCGTCACATCCGTCCCATCGGCTAGCCGGATCCGTACTTCGCAAAACAGCCCGGCGGGATTCGGGGAATTCCCCGCGTTCTTGGCCACGACAAGCAGGTCGTTAGCGCCGGCCTTCAGCCGCTCGGTGAGCACGGCCGCGTCGGGCGATTCCCAGTTGTCGCCGGCCTGCGCCTTCTGGCCGTTGACGAACAGCGTGTAGCTGTTGTCGCAGGAGATGACCGCCAGCGCCTGCTGCGGTGCTTGCGGCAAGTCGAATTGCTTGCGGAAGGCGACCGATTCGCCCGCGGGCGCGGCCCCAGCGTCGGCCTTGTTCCAGATCCACTTGCCCGTCAGCTTCTGCTGCTCGCCGGCAGCGGGATCAGGCTTGCCGCGAAGGACCGGCGCGTCGTACCGCGTCGGCCCCGCGCCGGTGAGCTGCCACACGGCGTCCAGGAACTGCTCGGCGGTCAAACGCCGGGCCCGCGGGCCGGCAAAGACGTATTCGCCGGCCGCGAGCTCCTTCGTCACGATCTGCGAGCGGCTCTGATAAGCGTCAGAAGTAGCGATCAGCTGCAGCGTCGCCTTCAAGTTGTAACCGTTGTCGGCCAGGTGCACCGCGAGATAGTCGAGCAGGTCGGCGTTCCAGGGCTCGGTCTGCATCGCATCGACCGGATGCACGATGCCGCGGCCCATCAGGCGGTGCCAGAGACGGTTGACGATCGTCCGCGTGAAGCGGCCGTTTTCCGGGTGCGTCATCAGAGCCGCGAGCTGCTTCAGGCGCTCCGGCTGCGGGGCCGCCGCGTCGATCTTGCCGAGCTCGGGAAAGAGCCAACCGGCCTGGGCGGATTCGCCGGTGGGCTTGTCGCAGCGGTGGATGGGCAGCGGCCGTGTGGAGTAAATCGCGGCCAGCCCGTACGACTCGCTCAGCTTCCAGCGGTCGATGAAGCTGTCGTGGCACGAGGCGCACTTGAGATTGATGCCCAGCAGCGACTGGCCGATGCTCTGGGCGAATTGAATTTCGACGGTCTGGCCGGCGCTCACCTCGCCGCGCCACTTGATCCCTTCGATGAAGCCGGCCGATTCGGGCGTGGGCGGGGCGATCAGGTCGCGGGCGAACTGGTCGTACGGCTTGTTGGTCACCAGGGCTTCATAGAGCCACTTGGTGATCTGCTTGCGGCCGCCGGTAATGAACCCGGTGCCGGTGTAGTCGTTCCGCAAGAGGTCGTTCCAGAAAGTCAGCCAGTGCTCAGCGTAGGCGACGTCATCCGCCAAGAGTTCCTTCACGAGGAGTGCCCGCTTGTCCGGCCGCGAATCGGCGAGGAATTTCTCCCGCTGCTCGGGCGTCGGCAAGAGGCCCACCAGGTCGAGCGAAACCCGGCGGAGGAACTGCTCGTCGCTGATCGGCTGGGGCCGCGGGAGCTTGCGCTCGGCCAGCCAGTTGCCGAGGATGAGGTCGATCAGATTCTTGCGCGAACCGCTGGAAGGCGGCAACATCGGCCGTCGCGGCGCAAGCGGCGGCTCATAGCTGCTCGCTCGAAAGGCAAAACCTTCCTCCCAGGCCAGGCCGCCGTCAATCCAGCGCTTGAGGAGATCGACCTCCGTGGCGGCGACCCGCGGACCTTCCGGCGGCATCTTGATGGTGTCGTCGCTGCTGGTGATCCGTTTGATCAGGTCGCTGGCCGCACTCTTGCCGCTGACCACCGCCGGCCCCGTCTCGCCGCCCGCCACCAGCGACGCGCGGGTGTTCATCGAAAACGCGCCTTCCTTCTTCTCGCCCGTGTGGCACTTGCCGCAGTGCTTCCGCAGAATCGGAACCACCTCATGCGCAAAATCCAGCGGCTTCTCCTGGGCCGACACGGGAAATACAAAAGCGAGCAGGGAGATAAACAGAAGGAAACGAAGGGAACGAAGCAGCGAGAAGGAAGGCAGTGGTGCAATCGGCGTTTCCATGATCGGTCTGGTCCTCTCGTCCTCTTCTTTGCCTTCGTTTCCTTCTGTTCAATTCCTTCTGTTGCCGCTATTCGCTAATTGCCCCGGCGGAACATTGGGTCCTGCGGGTTGCCGCGCGAGAGCAGGTAGGCCAGCAGGTCGAGGACTTCCTGCTCGTTGAGCGGGCTGAGCAGGTCTTTGGGCATCAAGCTCGTCGCCGATGGGGCTTGCTGCTCGATCTCGCTCTTGGCGATCTTTACCGTCTTGCTGGCGTCTTCCGGATTGACCAGCACCGTGATCGCATCGGGCAAATCGCTGACGATTCGGCCGGTGATCACCTCGCCGTTTTGTTTGCGGATGACCGAGGCCTTGTACTGGTCGGAGATGACTTTGCTGGGATCGAGCAGCGCGTCGGTCAGATCCTTCAAG
The DNA here is from genome assembly GCA_035649715.1 of Pirellulaceae bacterium. Lineage (GTDB taxonomy): Bacteria > Planctomycetota > Planctomycetia > Pirellulales > Pirellulaceae > CAYLLN01. Next base: position 3,244 of record DASRJB010000436.1, on the reverse strand, counting down.
TTGAACCGCCCAGCCAATTGCGTCAGGTCGGGGCCGGTCGCGCCGCCGTCGCCGGCAAAACGGTGGCAGACGATGCACCGCGCCGCGGCGAACGCCCGCTGGCCTTGTCGGAAGCTGCGGCCGGATAGCTGCTCGCTGCCCAGCTTGATGACCTCTTCGATCGTCCACGCATGCCCGGGGCCGGCCGCCTTCGGCAGCGGCGGCGGAACGTACGGCTGCCGCGCCCCGAGAGCCTCCAGTGTCAGCCGCTCGACGTCGGTGCAGTTGGCAAAGGCGTCGCTGTCGATGTTGGTCAGGAATTTCTGAAACGAGTTGCCGCCGCTCCAGCCGTGGGCCTTGGTGAACCACTGGAAATAGTCCTTCCGCAGGTCGGGCGTCCAGCCGGCCTTGAGGTTGCGGATCGTGAAGGCGTAATGAATCTGCTGCAGGTCGGGCTGGTTGGCGAGCATGCTGGCGATGCTGCGGCCGTAGCCCTGGTTGCGGGCCAGCACTTCGGTCGGCGTTTCGGTGACCGGCGCGTGCTGCTTTGACAAGAGCGGCACGATCTTCTTCGCGGCGTCCGGGGCTTGCAGATAGACCAGCAGGATGGCCAGCTCGCGATTCGCCTCGTCGCCCGGCTGCGGAAAGAGGGCCGCGAATCTCACCGCCAGCTGCTGCCGCGTGGCGTCATCGACGTCGCCCAGGCGGATGAGGGCCAGCTGATAGGCCCGCAGCAGGTCGAGTTGTTGCTGCGCGGCGAGCTTCGCGAAATCGAGACGGCCCAGCGCGGCGAGCAACCTTTGCTGCGCGTCCTTGCTGCGAGCCGAGCGGGCCAGGCCGACGGCTGCTTCGATGACTGCGTTGGCGTCCGTAGCGGCCAGTGCCTTATCGCTCCAGCCGCTGCGGCGCTCCAGGGCGATGCGGGCGGCGTAGCGAATGTGGCGGTCCGGATGGCCGAGGTGGCTGACGAGGTAGTCGTTGGACTCCGCCGGTCGGTCCGCGCCGAACGCCGGATCGTGAAAACGCTCGATCTCGCGGCGGAGCTCCCGCAGGTCCGCGCCGGCCGTGTCTTTTCCATCGACCGGCGCGGTCGATTCGCTGCCGACGTACGTCACGCGGAACAGTTCCGACTGTGCCCCGCGGCCGCCGATCGTGAAATAGAGCGCGCCATCCTTGCCGACCGCCGCGTCGGTCAGCGGCAGCGGCGTGCGCGTGACGAATTCCTCCTTCGTCGCTTTGTAGCTCGCGCCGGCCGGCTCCATGTGGATCGCGTACATCGTGGCGAACGTCCAGTCGCAGATATACAAGGCCCGCTGGTACTTCGCGGGGAATTTTGTGCCGTAGCCGAACTCGACGCCGACCGGCGAGCCGGGGCCGACATCGACCAGCGGCGGCAGGCTGTCGACGTAATACGCGGGCCAGCGGCCGGTGCCGCTCCGCCAGCCGAACTCGCTGGCGCTGGTGGCGTGAACGACTCGCGTGGGCACGTACCAGGGCGTGCCCATGTCCCACTCCATGTCCGAGTCGTAGCAAAACATCTCGCCGTCGGCGTTGAAGGCGAAGTCGTAATGGTTGCGGTATCCGACCGTGAACATCTCCCAGGTCTTGCCGTCCGGATCGGTCTTGGCGACCCAGCCGCCGGGAGCGAGGATTCCAGCCGCGTGGCCATTGGAGTCCCATTGCCGCGGCAGGAGCAGGTCTTCATCCCAGTTGGGGGCGAGCAGGCTCCTGGCCCCGGTCGGCAATTCGGCCTGGAGGATTGTCTGCCGCACGCCGCCCATCGTCTGCGGCGGGCTGTTGCGCTGGACATCAAACGGCGGCTGCGTGTGGTTGCCGGCGCAGAGAAAGATCGACTTGCCATCGGGCGCGAGGCGCAGGGCGTGCGGCCCGTGCTCACCGCCGCCGCGGATGTCCTTCAGCTTCACGACCTCGTCGAACTGGTCGTCGCCGTTGGTGTCCTTGCAGCGATATAGGCCGCTGCCCGGCCCGCCGTTGACGGAGACGTAGAGCGCGTCGAACGCATACAAGAGGCCCTGGGCCGCCGTGATCTTCACGTCCAGCCGCTCGACTTTCGTCGGTTCACTGCTGCCGATCGGCGGCGGTGTGATCCGGCACAGGCCCTGCCGCTCCTGGTCGCTGGCGATCAGCCGGCCCTTGTTGTCGGTCGTGATCGCGACCCACGAGCCCAATTCGTTCTTGGGCACCGTAAACAGCCGCTCGACCTGAAAACCCGGCAGGAGTTGAAATGACGGGCTCGCGCTGCCTGCGCCGCCGGCGGCCCTGTTGAACACGTCGCCCCACGGTCCGCCGCCGGCCGCGGCGATTCGCCGGGCCTTCTCCCACGTCTGGGCGTCCTTCGCCTCGGCGGCTTGCCAGGTGTCGTCGGTGACGACGTACTCGATCGTGTCGTCGGCCTTCGTGAGCAAGATCTTGGCGATCAGGCCCGCGGCGCTCCCTTCGTTGGTGGCCTCGACGAGCAGCTCGTTCTGTCCCGCCTTGGCGGCAGCCGTGAAATCGACCTCGACGGGCGAGTTCCAGTCGTCGCCGCGGGCGATTTCCTTGCCGTTGAGCAGGGCCACGAAGCGGTTGTCGCACGTAATCCGCAGGCGGGCGGCCTTCAGTCCCGCGGGAACCGCGAACGAAGTCCGCAGGTAGTAGCGGTCCAGGTCCTTTCTTCCCCAAATCCAGTTCGCCGCCGGGCCGCGCCGCCACGGGCCGCGAGCGCTAGGGCCGTAGGCCAACGCGCCGTCCGCCGCCGGCCGCCCCGCGGGAACCGTGGGCATCACCTCCGGCTGCTGCGTGAACCACTTCCCCTCCTGGCCCGCGGCCGCCGCACCAAACACGAGGAATATGGACAGAACCACGAACCGAACATGCAACGGCATCACTCGCGGGCCTTTCAGCAGATTCGATGGACAGGCAAAGCGCCCATCATATTCGCGAAATAGGCGCCTTGCAGCCGTCGATTCGAGTTGTGGCCCCAGTTGTGGTACGCGCGCAGCAGTTATTAGCCGCGGATGGGCACGGATGACGCGGATCGGAGCGGCGGCATGCTGATCCGTGTAGATCTGCGGCCCAATTGCCACTGTGGCGGCCGCAGATCTCCGGCGCCTTGCAGACCTTGCGGTTCGATCCGCGGTGCAGTGGCTCGGTCGGAGACCGGCCACAACAACTGGCTGGCGGAAATGTGAACATTGGTATGGTATTTGCACTGAGGTTCCGATCGCGCCCGGACCTGCCAATTTGGCGCTGGCCGGCTGGCGAC
>DASRJB010000435.1:0-4762 GCA_035649715.1 Pirellulaceae bacterium | reverse complement strand
CGCGCAATTGCCAGCCCCGCTGCAGCTGCGCGGCAATGGCGGCCCGCTCGTCGGGCGTCACCGGCGGTGGTGGCGGCGGCGCTGTTGGCTGCGGTTCGGCGGGCGGCGGTTCGGCCTTTTCTTTGCCTTCCTTTGGCTTCTCGACTGCCGGCTCGGACTTCGCCTTTTTCTCGTTTTCCTTCGCCTTGGCCCGATCCTCTGCCGGCTGGCTTTGCTCCGCCTTGCCTTTGTCGCCCTCGTCCGATTTTTTCGTCTCCGTCTTCGCGTCGGGCGGTTGCGGGGAGGCCTCGCCGCCCAAGTTCTTCTGCTCTTCCTTGTCTTCTCCGCCGCCGGTCAGTTGGGCCGCACCTCCGCGGGCCTGGGCGAGCCATTTCTGCACGGTCTCGTTGGCGTACTGCCCGACCTGTCCCTGCGGCGCCCTGCGCATCACGCTGCGGGAAATCAGCGAGTCGATTTCCTGCTGCGTCCGGGTCTGAATTTCCGCGGCCGCGCCGGGCGGCTGACCTTCGGCCGCCGGCTGACCGGGCTGGCCATTTGCAATTGCTGCCGAGTCGGCCGATTTCGGCGCGGGGCCCTTGCGTACAGCCGCCAGTGTAGGCAGCCCGCGCGTCGGAACATCGCCGCCGCCCCAGAGCAGCACGGGCGTCTGCTGCGAGGCTCCGCCGGTCGTCTGGCGAATCCAGCCGGAGACGCCCCGGGTGACAAAGTCGTTCAGCTCGGCGAGGTCGATCTCGCGATCGGCGTTGGCGTCGGCCGCTCCGGCCAGGCCCGACGCAACGTAATGCCCGAAGACGCTCTGCCTCAGCCCCGGCGAGAGGTGCGAGCGCTGCCCGGCCCCGTGCGAGACCAGCACCCACAGCGACGGATCGCCCAGCTCGCGGACCTGCTCCGCCAACCGGCAGGGAAAATCGTTGTCCACCAGGCCGCGGAGTGGATCGAAATCGATGCGGCCGGCTTCCAGCAGCAGGACCTTCGCCCGCGCCTCGCATTCGCGCAGCTGGGCCAGCAGGCTCGTCAGCCGATAGCGGCCCCCCAACGGCGCCTGCGGATCGGTTCCGCTGGCCAGGAGCCACGCCTCGCCGTCCTGCGTCAGCCCGTGCGCCGAGACGTAGATCAAGATTACGTCGCCGCGGCCCGTCACCCGCGTATTGAGCAGGTCGGCCAGCTGTTGCATCTGGTCCGGGCTGCTCAGGCTGCCGAGCACCAGCGGCTGCGCCGGCTCATCGAGCAGTCCCTGGTGCAGCACGCTTTCGAGCTTCAGCAGCTCGCGAAAATCCTCGACCACATAATCCGCGGGAATCGCCGCCGGCGAGGCATCGACCGAGACCACGTCGCCGGTGAGCAGCACCAGGTGCGTCCGCGGGTGCCAAAACGGGCGGATCAGCAGCCAGCCGAACCAGGCCAGCAGGGCCAGCAGGGCGAGCGTCCAGACGGCGCGCGACAGCCAGCGGGCCCCCCGGCCCGGGCGAGCCGGCGGCTTCTTCGCCCACGATTCCTTGGCCATGCGAAATTTGCCTCTGCTTTCGCCCTAAATCCCAGTCTGCCAACGAGTTGTATAGCCTACATCCGATCGCGCGGGCAATTCCGAATTGTCTGCTGGTGACGCCGTTCAGCGGGACGCCAACCGGCCATTTGCCCGGTGCGATTGCGCATCCTACGGTTGCTCATTCCACGAGTTCTACGATTGCGAGGTGCCCGATGGTCGCTGCTCCTGGATTGCCCCGTTGGCTGAGCTTGCTCGCGGCCCTGTCGCTATCGGGCCTCCTGGGCTGTGCGCCGGGGAACGTCTGGGTCTATATCGACAACGCCGGCGACGAGCCGCTGGTCGTAAAAGTGGACGGCAAGGAAGCGGCCAAGATTCCCCCGGGCGAGTTCGCGGAGCTGAACTATCCGCCGGGCGAGTACCAGTTCCTCATCACCGCGGGCGGCCAGACCGTCTGCGACCTGAAAAAGAATCTGGAGAAGTCCGACACGTTCGGCCGGACCCGCAAGTACCTCTTCAATCCGGACAAGAACAACTGCTACGGCTCTTACGAGGTGAAGTACGGCGGCAGCCGGTTGGATGGCGTGATGGAAGCGAGCCTGCTAAGCCATCAAAAGGACCCGAAAATCCGGGCGAAATACGCCTACAACAAGCTGCTCAAAGAGATCGACCTCGTTTCGACCGATGCCTGGAACGACGTCTCGGGGGTGGAATACATCCTTTCGCCGCCGCCTGAAACGATGATGACTCGCAGCGGCAGCTCGCGGCGAGTCACCGTCCTCGACCGCCTCGACAAGGACGACTACCGCCGGCTGAAGGAAATGTCCCGCCGGGACAATCCCGACGATGCCGACGTCGACGAGTTGGAAGAGCTGATCGACGAGATTCTGAGCAAAGCGCTGTAGGTGTGACCAGGGCGTCGCGGCCGCCGGTACGCCAACCCAACGCGTCAGCGAGGGCTTTCTGAGGACGCCCGTCTCTGGGGCGTCGCCTGAGCTTTTCTCAAGATTCCGCTTTGCGCTGATCTGCCGCTAGCGACCTAAATCCATCCAAGAATCTTGATTTGTCGCGCCGATTGCGGTACGAAGGGAATCGGCAAGGGCGGCAAGGCCGCGTTTTGACCCAATTTGTGTAACCGTTTGCCTGCCCCGGCCATTCGAGAGATAGCCCGCCTATTTCGTCCCACCTGGAACAGAAGGAATCAGCCATGCTCAAGATTCGCTTTGGCTCCACGACCGGCTACTGCGACGGCGTTTCCCGGCGTTCGTTCCTCAAGCTGGGGGCGATGACGATCGGCGGCCTGACGCTGGCCGACCTCTTGCGGGCCGAGGCCCTGGCGGGTGTCGGCAGCTCGAACAAGGCGATCATCAACGTCCACCTGAGCGGCGGCCCCAGCCATCAGGACATGTGGGACCTCAAGCCCGACGCCCCCGCCGAATTTCGCGGCGAGTTCAACCCGATTGCCACGAACGTTCCGGGCATGGAAATCTGCGAGCACATGCCGCGGCTGGCCACGCTGGCCGATAAGTTCGCCGTCATCCGCTCGATCGTCGGCTCGGCCGGCGAGCACTCCAATCATCAGACCCACACCGCCTATCACACTCGCGACCTGCAGAACGCCGGCGGCCGCCCCTCGCTGGGCAGCGTGGTGAACAAGCTATTTGGAGAAGGTCAAAACGGCGCTCCGGCCTTCATTTCCTACAACGGCGGCGAGCCCGGCTATCTCGGCCCGGTTTATAAGCCCTTCCAGCCGATGGGCGGCTCGCTGGCCCTCAACAACAATCTCAACGCCCAGCGGCTCGATGACCGCACGAACCTGCTCAGCTCGCTCGACAAGATTCGCCGCGACGTCGATAAGAGCGGGCAGATGGCGGCCCTCGACAGCTTCACGCAGCGGGCCGTCGATGTCGTGCTGAGCGGCAAGGTGGCCGACGCGCTGGACACTCGGAAGCAGGACCCGAAGGACGCCGAGCGCTACGGCCGCGAGACGCAGCCGTTTTTGACCGCTCGCCGGCTGGTCGAGGCGGGCGTCCGCGTGGTGACGTTCAGTTGGGGCGGCTGGGACACCCACGGCGGCAACTTCACGACGCTCAAGCGGCAGCTGCCGAACCTCGACCGCGGCCTGGCGAACCTGCTCGAGGATTTTGCCGCCAGCGGCCGTGACAAGGACGTCACGATCATTGTGTGGGGCGAGTTCGGCCGCACGCCGCGGGTGAATAGCGGTGCGGGCCGCGACCACTGGCCGCAGGTGATGGCGGCGTTCCTGGCCGGCGGCGGCATGCGGACCGGCCAGGCCATCGGCACTACCACGAAGTACGCGGAAAACGCCAAGGACCGCCCGGTGCAGGTGCAGGAGATCTTTGCCACGCTCTATCGCAACCTCGGCATCGATGCCCGCACCACTCAGCTCTTCGACACCGCCGGCCGCCCGCAGTACCTTTTGGAAAAGCGAGACGCCCTCCCCGAGCTCGCCTGACCTGTAGTGAACGCCCTCCGTGGCGTTCCCCCTCCGTGGCGTTTCCGCCTTTTGTGGCGTTCCCGTAGGGCACGCTGCCAGCGCGCCCCTGCGCGGCAATTTCGCGGCTCAGGATTTTTCGCCGCGCCCTAGCGTAACTTGCCCGCGGACGATCTAAAATTCCCGGACAGTCGCCGCATTCCCGTCCGGAGCACCGACGATGCGATACTTGCTGGCCGTGCTGTTCGCCGTAGCTATCCTTTCTCCGGTCCGAGCCGCCGATCCTGCCGGCTTCCATACGCTGGCGATCGGCGAGGCCGCGCCGGATTTCAAGCTGCCGGGAGTGGACGACAAGGAGTACTCGCTGGCCAGCTTCGCCGGGGCGAAGCTGCTGTGCGTCGTCTTCACCTGCAATCACTGCCCAACCGCACAGGCCTACGAAGAGCGGATCGCGAAGCTGCAAGCCGACTACAAGGACAAGGGCCTGGCCCTGGTCGCCATTTCGCCCAACGATCCGCTGGCCGTGCGGCTGGATGAGCTGGGCTACACGGACGTCAGCGATTCCTTCGCCGAGATGAAGCTGCGCGCCCGAGCGGCGAAGTTTGCCTTTCCGTATCTCTACGACGGCGAGACGCAACGGACGAGCCTGGCCTACGGCGTCGTCGCCACGCCGCAGGTCTTCCTGTTCGATCAGGACCGCAAGCTCCGTTACGTCGGCCGCATCGACGACTCCGACGTGAAGACCGTCACCAGCCACGACGCCAAGAACGCCATCGACGCGCTCCTGGCAGGCAAGCCCGTGCCCGTCGAGAAGACCCGCACCT